>JACCSF010000020.1 GCA_013813135.1 Thermoleophilaceae bacterium
GCGCAAGGGCGGCGACGGCGCCGAGCGCCGCGCCGCCGAGGACGTCGGTCGGGTAGTGCGTCCCGAGTGCGACGCGGGCGACTGCTACCAGGGTCGCGAGGATGAGCGCGACGACACCGGCCTTGCGGTGGCGCAGCAGGATGGCGACGGCGATCGCGTACGCGCCGGCCGCATGGTCGGAGGGAAACGACGGGTCGGGCGACGGCGGGAGCAACAAGTGGGCCTCGCCGGGATGGGCCTCGTAGGGGCGCGGGCGATCCCACAGGGAGGCGACGAGCTGGGCGACTCCCAGCGCCAGCAGAGCGCTGAAGCCGGCTGCAACGACGCCGTGGCGGGCATTGCGTGAGCGCCACTTGCCACGCGCGAAGAACAGTGCCGCCAGCAGCACGAGGAAGAGCAGCTGCCCGTCCTCGGCGATGAAGCGCAGGATCTCTTCCAGCGCGCGGTGGCGGTCGGTGAGGCCGTTGAGTTGCTTGTAGACGTCGAAGTCCAGGGCGCCGACAGTAGCTGGCGTTTCGACATGTTACAACGTTCGTTACAGTGATCGGGAACGATGGGTTGGGTGCTTCTCACCTATAAGCTGCCGAGCACCAACTCCAGCGCGCGGGTCGCGGTCTGGCGCGAGGTGCGGCGCTCGGGGGCGCTCAATGTGCAGCGCTCGGTCGTCGCGTTCCCCGATCACGACGGCTTCCGTCGCGCGGTCGAGCGCTTCCGGCTGGTGGTCGCCGAGGCGGGCGGCGAGACGCTCGCGATGCGCGCCGACCCGCTCGGCGAACTGGACGCGACGAAGCTGACCGTCGCCTGGAACGAGGCCCGCTCGGCCGAGTACGCGGAGCTGCGGGCGGAATGCGGCAAGTTCCTGACTGAGATCGACCACGAGTTTGCGATCGAGAAGTTCACGCTGGCCGAGCTCGAAGAGGAGGAAGCCGAGCTCGACAAGCTCCAGCGATGGCATGAGCGCATCGCCGCCCGCGACGTCCACGGTGCACGCGGCGCCCAGCAAGCCAAGGAAGCGCTCGCGCAGACGCAGGAGGCGCTTGAGCGCTACTCGACCGCCGTCTTCGAACGCACGCAGCTGTGAGCCTCGTCGTCGGCATCGGCGCGTTCGGCGGCGGCGTGTGGCTGCTCGTCGAGTCCGTCGAGGGGCTCATCCGAAACCTGCGCGCCTGGGCGTTCGCCGCCGGCCTATCGGGAATGCTCGTCGGCGCGCTCGTGCTCGGCTTCGACGTCGAGTCCACCGCCGCCGGGGTCGCCGCCACGCTCGACGACCTGCCCGGCACCGCGCTCGGAACGTCGGTCGGCGCGGGCATTTTCCTGGTCACCGTCGGCCTCGGGACGGCGGCGCTGATCGCGCCGTTCGCGATCCGCCCCCCGACCGCAATGCTGGCGGCCGCCGGCGCCGCCACCGTGCTGTCCATCGCGCTCGCCGCCGACGGACAGCTCTCACGCATCGACGGCGCCGTGCTGCTCGGCGCGTTCGTCCCGCTGGTCGCCGTCATCGTGCTCGGCCGTCCAAGGACCGAGCCGCCGCAGGCTGGCGAGCGCCCCAAGCTGCTGCTGGCCAAGATTGTCGGCGGGCTCGCGGGTCTCGTGCTCGGCGCGGAGCTGCTCGTCTTCGGTACGGGGCGCGTCGTCTCCGAGCTGGGCCTGTCCGAGACCGTTTTCGGGTTGCTCGTCGTCGCCGCAGCCGTCTCCTTCGAGGAGGTCGTGCTCGAAGCGCTGCCCGCCTTCCGCGGCTTCCCCGAGCTCAGTGTGGGCAACGCCCTTGGCACGCTCGTGTTCCTGCTCACCGGCTCGCTCGGCGTCATCGTCCTCGCGCGACCCATCGACGTTCCCGCCAGCGTCACCGAATACCACCTCCCCTTGGGTTCACCGTGCTGCTGGCGGCGGCGCTGCTGGCCCGCGGGCGGCTCGGCCGCGCCGAGGGCGCCCTGCTCTTGGCTACCTACACCGCGTACGCCGCCGGCGCGCTGATTGGGTGACGCACCGGGCTCCGGAGCAAGCTCAACCTGCACGACCGGTGCAGGCGTCGTGCTCGCCTACGAAACGGGACCCAGCAGCTAGCCGCCGCCGTACACCACGACGAGGTCGGTGGCCACGCCGGCGAGAAAGCCGGTGGAGAGCAGCCAGAGACCGAGTTCTCGGTGTCCGTACCGACGCATCCCGTTCCAGACCTCGCCGATGACGTAGAGGATGGCTCCCCCGGCAAGGCCGTAGAAGGCAAGCTCGAGCGGCTCCGAGTTGACGTTGTAGCCGACCATCGCACCCAGGAACACCGGCGCGCCGCCGATCAGGCCTGCGAGCCCCAGCCAGCCCCAGGACGGGCGCACCGAGCCGAGTGGGCCGATGATGCCGAATCCCTCGGTCGCGTTGTGAAGCGCAAAGCCGATGATGAGTACGGTCGCGAGCGCGATTTCCCCGGTGCTCGCGGACACGCCGATGGCCAGGCCTTCGGCGAAGTTGTGCAGTCCTATCGCCGCGGCAATGGTCATGCCGACTTGGAGGGCGCGCAGCCGCGCGCTCTCGGTCTCCGCTTCCAGACGCTGGGCGTCCTCAACCGCGAGCGCATCGACAGAGCCCCCGGCGACGGGTGGGCGCGTAGGTCGGTTGGGGCGCATCCACCGCTCGAGCGTGGCCAGCCCTGCCGTGCCGCCAGCAAACCCGGCGCCGAGCAGAGCGACCAATCCGAGCGCCTCGCCGACGCCCTGCTCGCCCGCCTCGAAGGCCTCGACCGGCTCCTCGACGATCCCCAAGGCGTGCTCGAAGATGTCGGCGAACAGGAACGCCAGCACGCCGACGGCGAACATCGCGAGTGCCACGCGCCCGCGATCACCCATGATCTGGAGCCGGCCAAACGGAAGCCCCAGAAAGATCGTGAAGCCGGCCAGGGCCCCCAAGAGGACGGTCTCAGCGAACGACAAGGCACACCTCCTCGGCGGTGAGGGCATCTGGTCAGGCCCGACAGGTCGCCGGATCCACCGAGCCCGTATGACTCGCGTTAGGGTACCCTAAGACCGCGACTAGCCGCAACCGGTCGACGCGAAGGCCGAAACGGGCCACCAGATAGGCGTCCAGGCCGCGTCGCAAGTGCGGCGAAAGCTGTCCGACACCACGTCCGCCGACCGGGACGAAACCCTGGACGAGCGGATTCCGGACACACCGGGCGCGGCAACGGCGACGTCCTCGAGCTCGCGCGTCGGACGACCAGCAGAAGCGGGACGAGCGTCGCTCAGAGGTCCTGCTTCGCGCGAAACGGAGGAGCTGGCACCGCGTTACGCCTCTGGCCCGCGCCGAGAGCGCGGCACCCTGCGCCGTGGCGGCGCTCGGAATCCAGCCAGCTTGCGCTGTATGCCACGGAGCACTCGCAGCGTCCGGTCGTCATCCCAGCCACTGACGATCTCCCAGTCGCCCGCGGCGCCGTAGAAGGAGCTGGCAAAGACGATCTCAATGGCGACGAGCGCGCGCTCCCAGTCACGTTTGGCAAGGGCTTGACCAGCCCTGAGACGCTCCATGATGGGCTTCTTGTCGACGTGCATGGCGTCGACGCTTGAGAAGCCGATGACCCTCGCGACGGCGTCCGAAGCGGTGGACCCCCCTTCCTCGCAAGCCCAGGCGCAGAGCGAAGAATGCGCCGAAGGCGGGGTGGCGGCCCGTTCGCGCTTAAGACGAACACCAAGAAACGAACACCTAGAGACGAACGGATCCGGACAGTCGCAGCGGGTGGGCGAGCGCCAGCGCGCCTGGCCAACCGATCCGGATGCGCCGGCCGGTCCGGCGTGCCGCCTACGGTACGGCGCCCGATGGCAAACCGCCCCGCCCGACGAGCCCGCGTGACGCTCCGCTGCCTGCGCGACGATCTTTACCTCGACCTGCCGCCGGTTGAGGTCGATCTGGGCAGCCTCGACCATCCGCTGATTGCCGAGGCCAGGAGACTCGCGCCCTCGGCACCCCGCGGTCAGAAGCGCATCCTCTCGATCGGGCACCCGCTCGTGTATCGGCTGCGGCACGCGCGCTGGCGTGGCGCGACCTGGCTCGAATCCGACGAGGCCCGGTTCTGGCTTTGCGCCGGCGCGCAGCGCGAAGAGGGCTCAGGTGATGACGCCTACGAGTTGTTCGCCGCGCTCCATCGGGCCGGTCGGCTCCTCCCCGATGAGGACCGATCGGCTCCGTGACGCATTCGAACGCAACGCCCGCATCATCGACGACGCGGCTGGCTCCATCCCGGCGGCCCTCGATGAATCCTTCGCGCGTCGCGCCCGCGATCTCACGGTTCGATTCGGCGCCGAGGTCGACGCCCGCCTGCACGTCGCCTCGGCCGGCGACGAGATCTGGGTCGATCGCGACTCAGGCCGCGGACGGCCGCTTTGTCGACGAGCGCCTCCGTGACGTGCTCTTCCGGCTCGTCTTCGACGCCGCCCGGGCCGAGCTTTGGGAGCCGCGCGCGGATTGGCCCTCGGGCGAGCTGGCCTGGTTCGAGGTCGCGCGGCTCGGCTTGCGTGAACCCGACTGAGCGGACACCCCGCCGACGCGCTCGACGTCCTCCTCGCTCACACCTGTCGCGTAGGCGAGTGCGGATGCCTTGCCACCCAGCAGCGCCTCGCGTGCTCGCTCCATGCGGCGCCCGAACTCCTCGCGGTGCCGCTCGACGTACTCGTCAACCGCGATCTCGACGAGCTCTGCCTGCTGGAGCCCAGCCATCAGCGCGGCGTAACGGACCTTCTGCTTGGTGGATTCGTGAACCTTGATGGGAGATTGAGCACGTGCCATGCGGTACCTCGGTACCGAGTGTAGCGAGGGGATGGATGAGGCGCCATGACGAGGCAGAGAGCTGGCACGAGCCGGGCCATCATGCGACCGGCTCGCTCGCAGTCCGGACATCTGCCGCGGCGAGGGCGCGGGTGAAGCGCTCCGCGAGCTCACCCGCGGAGCGTGCGTGGAGGTAGCGCTCGGTTGTCGTGATCCGGGAGTGGCCCATCGCGGCCTTGACGGATGCGAGGTCGACTCCGCCGGCCACGAGAAGCGAGCCGTACGTATGGCGCAGGTCGTGGAACCGGAGCGACCGCAGGCCAGCGGCGTCCCTGGCGCGCTCGACGCGGCGACGCAGCGCGGAGCCGTCGAGGCGGCGGCCGAGCCGGTTGGCGAAGACGTAGTCGTCGGCGCTCGTGAAGTCGCCGCGCTGGGAGAGGCGGGCGAGCGCTCCTGCCGCCTGGTCCGCCAGCGGCACCTCGCGGGCCCGCCGCGACTTCGTGGAGCTGGCCTCGACGTCGCCGCTGACCGCGCGGCGCACCACGAGCTTGCGCCGCTCGAAGTCGACGTCGCGCCAGCGCAGCGCGACGATCTCGCCGTGGCGCAGCCCGGCGTAGGCGGCCACGCGCACCACCTCGGCGTCCTGGCGGTCCTCGTCCGCTCGAGCATCTGCCTCGGCGGCGCTAACCGCGGCGCCGTTCGGGTCACGGTGACGGCCATCGGCCAGCGCACGGGCAAGCGCCTCGATCTCCTCGGGCGAGTAGTAGTCGAGCCGGGCGCGCTCGGGCTCGGCACGCCTGTCGGCGGCGCGAGCCGGGTTGTGCGGCAGCCCGAACGTCGCCTCGCGGCAGCCGAAATTGAAGATCGCGCACACGAGCTGGCGGTGCTTGTTGACCGTACGCGGCGAGGCGTCCGTCGCGGCGACCTCAGCCAGCAGCCGGTTGACGTCGCGGGTGGTGATCTCGCTTGCCGGCCGATCACCGAGCGCGGCCATGATGAGGCCGCGATGCGCCCGCGAGCCGCGCCGGTGGGCGGCGCCCGGCTCGGCGAGCAAATAGCGGTGGTCGCGCAGCGTCGCCGGCTTGGCGCCGCGCACGCGCTCGAGCCAATCGAGGTAGGCGTGCGCGACGGCGCGGAACGTTGGCGGCGCGTTAGCGGCTCGCTCAGCGGCGGGCGCGCGCTCGGCGAGGTCGCGCTCGACCTCCCGCACGAGCCGGTCCTTGGCGACGATCGCCGCGTGCTCGTCGAGGTAGCCGGGCTCCCCCTCTCGCATCTCGTTGGGCTAACCCGTCCGACTGGGGTGGGAATCTCGGCTCTTGCCGAGAGCCAGCGCAGCGAGGGTCAAGTGCCCGGACGGTGAGCACGCTGGCTCGCGGATCAAGCTGGACGGCACCTACGGCAAGTTGGGCCACCGCCGTCAGCGCTACAAGTGCTCCCCGCGTGGGGGCAGGCCGCACGTGTTCACCGAGCTTCTGCCCAGGGAGGAGTCATGGAACGGGGCCTGCGACCACTGCGAGCGACAAGTCGAGCGCCGCGAGGGCCCCAAGGCGCCGCGTCACTACCAGTTCGTCGCCCGCGGGATCGCTGAGGCACTGGCAGCGGTCGGGGCTGGCGACACCTACATGCAGGCCTCACGCGTGGC
>JACCSF010000130.1 GCA_013813135.1 Thermoleophilaceae bacterium
GCATGAAGTGCCTCTGGCTGGTCGCCGTGCTGTCGGCGGCGGCGCTCGCCGGCTGCGGCGGCGGCGACGACGACACCGGCGGCGGAGGCGAGGTCGGCGGGACCGGGACCGCGGATCGCCCGCCGGCTGAGACGGGCAGCAGCGACGCTCCGCAGCGGATCGAGATGAGTGAGTTCGCGTTCTCACCCTGGCGATTTGCAGCTCGAGCGTGGCGACGACTTGCGCCGTCAACGTCGGTCAGACGCCGCACAACTTGACGATCGAGGAAGGCGGCGGCCGCGACGAGGCGGGGCGCGGGCTGGTCGCGACGAGCGACCTCGCCGCCGACGCCATGGAGCGCCTGCCGGTCGAAAAGTGGCGCCGGGCGAGTACACGCTCGTCTGCACCCTCCCCGGCCACCGCGACGCCGGGATGTTAGGCAAGATCGTCGTCGAGTGACGCTGGGGTCAGGCCGGGGCGGGCTGCGAGGCCCGTCCCAACTCCCCCAGCACCCAGTCGAGCGGCGGATAGTCGCCGAGCGCGCGCCCGCGGTGGATCGACAGGGGCCGCACCTGCTCGTCGACGACGACGAGCCCTGGTAGCTGATTGGGGGCGACGATCCTGCCCTGGCGGCTGCCGCGCGCGAGCGCCCGCGCGTAGTTGATCCAGCCGCGGGGGTTGAGACCGGTACGGGTTCACGCCGCTTCGCCTGCCGCCAGGCTTCCCGGTCGCTGCCCTCTTCCATGCCGCCGACGAGCGCGTGCCCGTCGACGCACTCTGTTTCGGGGCTCGCATAATGCGGCGCGTCGCAGTCGACGAACGGTCAGCGCGACGACGCTGAGTGGCGCCCGGGCTTGACAACATCCTGCAGATCCGTTTTATTGTGTCAAACCGAGTTTGATCACTGTGGACGCTGACTTGCAGGCATATCGGATGTGGATCGGAGGCGAGTGGGTCGAGGCCCGTCGCGGGGCGTCGTTCGAATCTCTCGACCCGTACCGCGATCAGCCCTGGGCGCGCGTACCCGATGCAGACGCGACCGACGTCGATGCGGCCGTAGCCGCGGCTCGCCAGGGGCTCGGCGGTCCATGGGGAGGAGCAACGGGCGCCGAGCGCGCACGACTGCTGCGCCGGCTCGCGGACATCTGCACCCGAGACGCCGATCACCTGGCCGCCGTCGAGAGCCGCGACAACGGGAAGCTGCTGCGGGAGATGGCCGGGCAGATGGCCTATCTACCTCATTGGTTCTACTACTTCGCCGGCCTCGCCGACAAGCTGCACGGCGAGTACCTGCCCACCGACAAGTCGAACTTCTTCGCCTACACCCGGCCAGAGCCGGTGGGCGTCGTCGCAGCGATCGTCCCCTGGAACTCGCCGCTGCTGTTGCTCGCCTGGAAGCTGGCCCCGGGGCTCGCCGCCGGCTGCACGTTCGTGGTCAAGCCCTCAGAGCACACGCCGGCGTCGGCGCTCGAGCTGGCCCGGCGTATCGAGGAGGCCGGCTTCCCGCCCGGCGTAGTCAACGTCGTCACTGCCAGCGGGCCGGGGCCGGCACAGACGCTCGTCGCGCACGAAGACGTCGACAAGGTCGCGTTCACCGGCTCGACCGCCGTGGGGATCCGCGTTGGTCAGCAGGCGCTCGAGCACCTCGGACGCGTGTCGCTGGAGCTCGGCGGCAAGTCAGCGCAGGTCGTGCTCGAGGACGCGGACCTCGAGTCCGCCGCCAACGGCGTGATCGCCGGGATCTTCGCGGCCGGCGGCCAGACCTGCATGGCCGGTGGCAGGCTGGTGGTGCACGAGGCAGTGGCTGACGAGCTCGTCGGCCGCGTTGTCGAACGTGCCCGCGCGATCCGGCTCGGCGACCCGTCCAGCCCTGAGACGGAGGTCGGACCGCTGGCCAATGTCATCCAGCTACGCCACGTCCAAGAGCTCGTGGCCGACGCGCGCGCGGCCGGGGCCGAGGTGCTCTGTGGTGGCGGTCAGCCCGCGGAATTGGGCGGCCTGTTCTTCGAGCCCACCGTGGTCGATGGCGCGGCGCGAAGCGCGCGCCTCACACAAGAGGAGGTCTTCGGCCCGGTGCTCGCTGTTCAACGAGCGACCGACGAGGAGGAGGCCGTGGCGCTCGCCAACGACACGCGCTTCGGGCTTGCCGCCTCGGTATGGACGCGCGACGTTCACCGCGCGCACCGCGTAGCTCACCGGCTGCGCGCAGGCACCGTCTGGATCAACGCCTACCGCACGGTCTCGCCGGACGTGCCCTTCGGCGGTATGGGCATGAGCGGCTGGGGCCGCGAAAGCGGCGTCGCGGCGATCGGCGATTACACCGAGACAAAGGCGGTCTGGGTCGAGCTGAGCGCCCAGACGCGCGATCCCTTCGTCCTCGGCTGAAGCGAAGATCCCGCGTGCCGAAAGCTAGCCTCGCCCCGCGATACCAGCCGGTTGACGCGCTGAACGCTCCGCGCTACACCGGGGTGCGCACGTTCGCTCGCTGCCCGGCGGTTCGCGCGACCGAGGGTGTGGGGCTTGCCGCCGTCGGGGTACCGTTCGATACCGGGACGTCGTACCGCGCCGGCGCCCGCTTTGGCCCAGAGGCGATTCGCTCGGCATCGACCTTGCTGCGCCCCTGGCACCCGCAGCTCGAGGTGGACGTCTTCGCTCAGTCGGTCGTCGACTGGGGCGACCTCGCCATCGTGCCGGGCAACGCGCGCCGCACCGTCGCGCAGATCGCCGAGGGGCTGGCACCGCTCCTCGATGCGGGCGTCACTCCGCTGGTCATGGGCGGAGACCACTCCATCCTACTGGGGGAGTTGCGCGCCCACGCGGCCGTCGACGGGCCCGTGGGCCTGGTGCTGCTGGACGCGCACGCCGACACCTGGGACCACTACTACGGCGAACAGCTCTTCCATGGCACGCCGTTGCGACGAGCGGTCGAGGAAGGCGTGCTCGATCCGACGCGCTCGGTCATCGCGGGCCTTCGAGGACCACTCTACGATGCGGCCGACGTGGACGCCCCCCGCGAGATGGGCTTCACCGTGGTCGAGGGAGACGCGCTCCTCGCGCTCGCCCCACAGCAGTTCGGCGACCTGGTCCAGAACGTGATCCGCGATGGGCGCACGATGTTCTCCTTCGACGTCGACGTGCTCGATCCGGCCTTCGCGCCCGGGACAGGCACGCCGGAGATCGGCGGGTTGACGCCGCACGCGGTACAGCGGTACCTACGCGCATTGGCCGGCATCGACTTCATCGGTTTTGACGTCGTGGAGGTATCTCCCCCGTATGACACCCCGGGTCAGACGACCGCGCTCGTGGCTGCCGGAATCGCTCATGAACTGCTCGCCCTGAGCGCCGTCGCTCGCGGCCAACGTTCATCCCAACCGACGAGGAGTGCTCATGCCAACCCTTGAGCTGCACGGCTTTGCAGCCGCGGCCGCGGACAAGCTTGTCGCGGAGGCCCGCGCGCTGCTGGACGACCTGCCCTATCGCGAGGACATCGTGTTCGACTCGACGCGAGCGGGGGGAAAGGTCTTGAACTGGGGTGGAGCCGAACAGCCCTTCATCCGAATCTGCTCGCGCTCACAGGAGAAGCTGGACGAACTGCGGAATCGCCTCGTCGGGCTAGCGGACGTCGAGACCCTGGTCATCGGCTTCTTCCCGCAGATGCCTGAATGATCTGGCACGGGCCGGGGTTGACACCCGTTTCCTAGGTTGGTTTAATCATATCAATCATTGTTTGACATGATTTACTCACGATCAGAGGGGGATCTCGTGCGCACCTCAACGGGGGGATCAGGCCTTGACCGTCGGCAGTTCGTCCACCTAGCCGCAGGCGCGGCGCTAGCCGGCGGGACGGGCGTCCTGAGCGGTTGCTTCGACGACGACGACTCATCCAACACGACCGGGGGATCCCCGGCTGGCGGCCGTTCGGGTGGCGTAATGAGGGTCTCGCTCGCGGGTGGCGGAGCGAAAGAGACCCTCGACCCCGCAAAAACGGTCTCCATCACCGAGTCCATTCTGTCCGGGGCGCTGTATGACGGTCTGATCCGCCTGCAGCGTGGCCGTCACTGGGTCGCTCAGCCGCTGCTGGCGACGAAATGGACGCACAACGCCGACCTGACCGAGTGGAACTTCCGGCTGCGCGACGACGTCCGCTTCCGCGACGGCGGCGCGCTTAGCTCGAAGGACGTCGTCTACACCATCCAGCGGGTGCTCGACCCGGAGGTGGGCGCGATCATCTTCGGGCGCCTGTCGACCGTTCTCGATCCGGACGGCGTCACCGCCGCCGGGCCGCACGCGGTTCGTTTCAAGCTGAAGCAACCCGACGCGTTCTTCCCCGTGGCAATGGGCGCGCGCCACACCAAGATCGTGCCGGAGGGTACTGAGGACTTCTCGACTGCTCCCGGCACCGGCCCGTTCAAACTCGAACGCTTCGAGCCCGGCCAGGGCTTCGAGCTCTCCAAGAACGCGAAATACTGGAACCCGGAAGTGCCGAACCTGGATGGCCTGCGCTGCGCGTACAGCACGGAGCAGGCGACGCTCGTCCAGGGTGTCCTCAGCGGGGACACGGACTTCGCCGGTTCGCTCGACTACTCGGCGGTACCGACGGTCAAGGGTCGCTCAGAGGCGGTGTTGACCCCGGACCAGGGGGCCCTCTTCTCAGACATCGTCGCCGACCCGCGCCACGCGCCCTTCGACGATCCCCGCGTGATCAAGGCGCTCAAGCTCACACTCGACCGCAAGCGCGTTCGCGAGGTCGTGCAGCAGGGGTACGGCATCTTGACCACGGACGTGCCAGTGCGCAGCAACGACGAGTTCTACCCCTCGTCGCTTGGCGTTCGCGCCCAACAGCTGGAGGAGGCCAAGCGGCTGCTTGCCGAGGCGGGGCATCCGAACGGCGTCGAGACCACGCTGTTCACGAGCAGCGTCGGTCCTGGAATGGTCGACCTCGCCACGATCGTCGCCGAGCAGGCGAAGGAGGGTGGCTTCCGGATCAAGGTCCAGCAGCGACCGGCGGACACCTACTTCGACCGCGTGTACATGAAGGAGCCGTTTTTCGTCACCTATTGGATCCTGCGTCACCCCTTCGACGCGATCAGCGTCACGTTCGGCAGCAAGTCGCCGGTCAACGAGTCCCATTACGAGGACCCGAAGCTCGACGCCCTGCTGAGCAAGGCGCAGCGGTCAGCCGAGGTGGCCGGCCAGAAGGCCGCCCTCGGCGACGCCCAAATCCGGGTGGCCGACAACGCAGGTTGGCTCTGCCCTACGCTGGGCGCGGCGCTCTACGTCCACAAGCCTCAGGCTCGCGGCGTGGCGTTCAACCCCACCGACATCGTCAACTTCGAGCAAGCGACAGTTGCCTGACGTTGCCTTGGACCAGCGCTCCGCCCCGCTCTGGCGAGCGGGACGGAGCGCTGCGGTCCTCGCGAACCTCGCGCGCGGCCTCGTCACCATTGCTCTCACCCTGCTCGCCATGTCCGTCGTCACCTACGGCGCGACGAATCTGAGTCGGGGTCCGGACGCGCAAGTGCGAGCCGCGCTCGGGAACGAGGCGACCGCCGCGCAAATCGATGCGTTCAAGAAGCGATACGGGCTCGACCGGCCGTTGCCGGCGCGCTACGCGACCTGGTTTAGCGACTACGTGCGCGGCGACTGGGGCCTTTCGCCGATCACGGAGCGCCCGGTCCGTGCCGAAGCCCTTCCCCGGCTCGGCCGCACGATCCTGTTGATGCTGATCGCAGTCGCTGTCGCCCTGCCAGTCGCGCTGCTGACCGGTGTGGTCTGCGCCGTCCGCGCCGGGGGACGGCTCGACCGCTCGGTCAACGTCCTCATCGTCGTGCTCGCGGCGCTGCCGGAATTCGTCGTCGGCATCGCACTCGTCACGGTCTTCGCCGTATGGCTGGGCGACCTGCCGGTGGACAGCAGCGGGCTGCTCTTCGGTGGACCCGTCGACCGCGTCAAGGCTTACGTGCTGCCGGCGGCGACCCTCGCGCTGGCGGTCGCGCCCCAGATCGTGCGGCTGACACGAGCGGCGGTCGGCGAGGTGATTCCGGCACCCTACGTGCGGGCCGCGACGCTGCGCGGGCTCAGCCGCCGTACCGTCGTGTCGAGCTACCTGCTCCCGAATGCCGCTGGACCGCTGGCGAACGTCGTGGCCACGAACATGGTGTACCTGCTCGGCGGCGCGATCGTGGTTGAGCAGGTGTTCTCCTTTCCAGGCGTCGGGCGAAGGCTCATCGAGGCGATCGGCCAAGGCGACACCGTTACCGTGCAGGCGCTGGCGCTCGCTCTGGGCGTGCTCACCCTGCTGATCTCCTACGCCACCGACGCGGTGGTCCGGATGGCCAATCCGCGACTGCGAGCCGGTCGATGAGAGCGTCGGTCGCCGCCCCCGCGCCCGTGGAGGTTCCGACCCTGCGTCGCGGACTCGCCGCGTCGGTGCTGCGCACACGAGGTGGCCAGATCGGCTTGGCGATGGTCACCGCGATGATCCTGATCACGTTCGTGGGTCCGCTCTTTGCCCCGTACTCGCCCGTGCAATCGGGCACCGGACCCCCGGCCAGCGGACCGTCGGCTCAGCACCTGCTCGGCACCGACGCACTCGGCCGCGACGTACTCAGCCGTGTGCTCGACGGGGGCCGCGGGCTTGTGCTGGTGCCGTTGCTCGCGGTCTCCGGTGCCTACGCCCTTGGAGCCACTCTGGGCGTCACCGCCGCGTACCGGGGTGGCCGCGTCGACCGCCTGATCGCGCGGGGCTTCGACATCCTGCTGACGTTCCCGCCGCTGCTGCTCGTACTGGTCGTGATCGCCGGTCTCGGCACCTCGGTGGCGGTAGTCGTGCTCACCGTCATGTTCGTGTTCCTGCCGCGCGCCGGCCGGGTCTGTCGAGGAACCGCGCAAGCGGTCTGCGTCGAGGACTACGTCACCGCCGCGCACGCTCGTGGCGACCGAGACGCGTGGGTGATGGCACGGGAGATCCTGCCCAACATCGCGGCCCCGACCCTGTCGGACTACGCGTTGCGCACCACGTACGCCATAACGTTCGTGGCGACCCTCAACTTTCTCGGACTCGGAGCCCAACCGCCGGACCCGGACTGGGGTCTGATGATTGCCGAGAACCGCAGCATCCTGCCGGTCGCGCCACTGTCGGTGCTCTCGCCGGCCGCCGCCGTCGCGCTCCTGGCGGTGGGCCTCAATCTCGTCGCCGAGGCACTCGCGCGCCACTGGGCGGCGGACACCACGAGCAGCCAAGGCGTGGTGCTCTAGGGTGGCCGAACTCTCGGTAGAGGGGCTCAGCGCCGCCTATGCCGATCGCCCCCCCGTCGTCTGGCGGGCTGACCTGACGCTGACCGCCGGCGCGCTGCTCGGCCTCGCGGGGGAGTCCGGTTGCGGGAAGAGCAGCCTGGCCCTGGCGGCGCTCGGTTACCTGCCCGGGTCGATGGTGCTGCTCGAGGGCGCTTCGCGGCTCGATGACGTCGACCTGCTCGGGCTGCCCAGCAAGGAGCGACGAGCCCTTTGGGGTAGCCGCCTGGCCTACGTGGGCCAGAACGCCGCGACGTCGCTCAACCCAGCACTGACGCTCGGCCGCCACCTCGTGCAGGCGCTCAAGCGCCGTGGCTCGAGTGGCCAGCACCCCGCGCGCGAACGGGCGGCGGAGGCGTTGCGGGAAGTCGGCTTCGACGACCCCGACCCATTGCTCACTCGCTATCCGCATGAGTTGTCGGGCGGCCAGCAGCAGCGGGTAGCGCTCGCCCTGGCGCTCGTGGGCTCCCCCGACGTGCTGCTGCTAGACGAGCCGACCACGGGCCTCGACGTGACGACGCAGGCACAGATCTCGAAGCTGATCCGGCGCCTGGTCGACGACCGCGGGCTCGCCGCGCTCTATGTCAGTCACGACCTTCCCCTCCTTGCCGGCATGGCTGACGAGCTCGCCGTGATGTACGCCGGCGAGATCGTTGAGCAAGGCCCGGCCGCAGAGGTCGTCCAAACGCCGGCCCACCCGTATACACGCGCGCTGATGGACGTCGTCCCAGACGCCCGTGGTCAGCACCGATCGCAGGGCATTCCGGGCACGCCGCCGCCGCACGCTGTGCTCAACGCCTGTGCGTACGCGCCACGCTGTCCGCGAGCCAGGTCCGAATGCACGGATGACGCCATCCCGCTCGAATCGATCGCCACGCACTGGAGTGCTCGCTGCCTGTTCGCCAAGCCCACCCGCGCGGCGAGAGCTGCGAGTGAGAGCGCGGCCAGGGCGACCAGCGGCGAGCCGGTGCTCGACATCAGCGGACTGAGCTGCGAGCACCGCGGGCGGCGCGGCGCCGTGCTCGCGGTCAGCGACGTCAGTCTCCGGGTGCACGCGGGCGAGTTGATCGGCGTGATCGGCGAGAGCGGTAGCGGGAAGTCAACGCTTCTACGGGCGATCGCCGGCCTGCATCAACCGAAGGCCGGCGACATCCGCCTTCGAGGACGGCTGCTCGCGCGGACCGTGCGAGGACGCGCCCGCGAGCAGCGGCGGCTCGTACAACTGGTCTTCCAAAACCCCGACTCTTCCCTAAACCCGCGCCAGGACGTGGCCACCCTGATCGGCCATCCACTGCACCTTTTCTGTCCGCACCTCGACGCCCAGGCCCTCCGCGCGCGATTGGACGAACTGCTCGAGGCCGTGCGACTGCCGATCGAGATCCTGCGCCGGCGGCCAGCAGAGCTGAGCGGGGGCCAGAAGCAGCGCGTCGCGTTGGCGCGCGCCCTCGCGGCCGATCCCGACGTGCTGCTCTGCGACGAGGTCACGAGCGCCCTCGACGTCTCGGTCCAGGCGACGATCGCAGACCTCATCCTCACCTTGGCCCGCTCGCGCCAGCTCGCGGTCGTCTTCGTCTCGCACGACCTCGCCCTCGTGCGCTCGATCGCCGAGCGGGGAATCGTCCTGCGCGGCGGCGTCGTGCGCGAGCGGGGTCCCCTGGGAACGCTCATCGACTCTCCCAAGGACCCTTACACCAGGGCGCTTGTCGCATCGATCCCTCGCCTGCCGAGCGCCGCCGCCGAGGTGGCGCCGGCAAGGTGACGACGGCCGCCTTACAACGATGACGGCGTCACGGCCCAGATGACATGAGCGGCGCGGCGAGCGGACGGATTGAGCCAGGCATGACGGTCGCGTGGCGAGAACGTGAGCGAGTCTCCCGCCTTCATACGCACGGTCTCGCCGGCGACCGTCAGGTCCAGCCGCCCCGCGATCACGTGAACGAGTTCCGCCTCGCCGCGCAGCGAGTACTGCTCTGGCCCGCTGCCGCCATCTGGCCCGATGATCGACTCGATCATCTGCAGACGGGCTTCGCCATCGGGAGTCAGCAGGTATTCCTCAACACCCTCGCCGCCAAAGTTGATTCGCGGACGGGCGGCCTTGGGCACGAAGTTGGTATGGGCGGGCTCGAACAGGGACCCGATCGCTACGCCCAGCGCGTCGCACACCCGCACGAGGCTTCCGACCGACGTGTTCGCCTTGTCGCGTTCAACCAGCGAGAGGAACCCCTTTGTCAGGTCGGTCGCAGCGGCAAGCTCGCTCATCGTCATGCCTCGCTCGGTGCGGGCCAGCCGCAGCCTCGCCCCGATGCGTACGGCATTCGACTCATTGGCCGCCGGGCGGGTCGGGGAGGCCGGCGGAGATACATCAGCGGGCGACGCTACGCTGCCATCGTCCATACGACGCCGAACGTGGCGGGCGTCGAGGGCCTGGGTTGTATCACGCCGCATCCAAGTTTTATAGTAACAAACCGTGAACCTACCAGCCGCACCGGTCGCGCCAGCCATGGCGCCTGACCACACGGGGGTCAGCGGTGGCGAAGCGGTCATCCGTGCGCTTAGCGAGGAAGGAGTCGAGCTCGTCTTCGGCATCCCAGGCACGCACAACCTGCCGCTCTACCGCCATTTAGGCGCGACCGGCATTCGACATGTCACGCCGCGTCACGAGCAGGGCGGTGGCTACGCCGCTGACGGCTACTTCCGTGCCGGCGGGCGCCCCGGCGTCCTTTTGGTCACCACGGGTCCGGGCGTGACCAACGCGGCCACTCCAGTGGCGACCGCATGGGCCGACTCGGTGCCGATGCTCGTGATCGCGCCGTCCCTGCCCACCGACGTCGAAGGGCGCGACGCCGGGTTTCTGCATCAGACCAAAGACCAGCGCGGAGCCATGGAGTCCTTGGCGTCCTCGAGCCACCGGGCAACGTCGCCCGCGGATGCCTACCGCGCGGTACGCGACGCATTCCGAAGGTTTGCATGTGAGCGCCCGCGGCCGGCCCACATCGAGGTACCGCTCGACGTCCTGGAAGCGCACGAGGAGCTGGGCGACCCTGCCCCGCCGGCGAGCTCGATCGCGCCCACCCTCGATGCCGATGCCCTTGAGAAAGCCGCGGCCCTGCTCGCGCAGGACGGCCGGATCACGTTCGTGCTCGGCGGCGGGGCCAGGCACGCGCAAGAGTCGCTCACCATGTTGGCCGAGCGGATCGGCGCCGCGGTCCTCACTACCGTCAACGGCAAGGCGACCGTGTCCGAGCACCATTCACTTTCGCTTGGTGCGTCACTGCGACTGCGAAGCGCGCAGGCCTGGCTCACCGAATCCGATGTGGTGCTCGCGGTCGGCACCGAGCTGGGCGAGTCGGACCTCTGGGGTCCGACGCCGGCGCTCGCCGGAAAGCTCATCCGCGTCGACTTGGACGAGGCGCAACTCGACAAGAATGCCCCAGCCGCCGTCGGCATCGCTGGCGACAGCGAGCGGGTCGTGAACGCGCTACTCGAGCTCGTCTCGGCCCGACCGCACCGGTCGCCAGAACTGCACGACGTACGCAAGCAGCTCACCGACGAGGCCCTGGGCGACGGTGGGGACTGGGTGGAGCTCTGCGCCGTGCTTCAGCGTGCGCTCGGCGACGATGGCGTGCTGGCGGCCGATAGCACGATGGCGACGTACTACGGAGCCGTGCACATGCTCCGTTTCGGAGCGCCTGGCCGGCTGCTCTATCCGACCGGCTATGCGACGCTCGGCTACGGCGTGCCGGCCGGCATCGGCGCGAAGCTCGCGTGCCCCGAGACGCCGGTGATGGTCTTGAGTGGCGACGGAGGCCTAATGTTCACGCTGGCCGAGCTCGTGACAGCGGCCGAGCTCGGCCTCAGCCTGCCGATCGTGGTACCCAACAACGGCGGCTACGGTGAGATCCGTCGGCAGATGCGGCAAGCCGATATCGAGCCGATCGGCGTCGACCTGGCCGTTCCCGACCTTCCGGCGCTGGCCAGCGCCTGCGGTGGGCGTGGCAAGCGCCTGGACCGAGTCGCGCAGTTGCCGGCGGCGCTGGACGGGGCACTGGCGCACCCCGGCCCCACCTTGATCGAGCTGCCCTGCCGCGGCTCGTAGGCGCGTCCTAGGCTTGCCGAGTACCACTGGGCGGGGGATCGCATCCCCCCGGAGCCCGCCCCCTGATGATGGCCATGACGTCGTCAACGGTGCGCTTCCGAGCGAACCCGCGTAGGCGGGAGCCGAGTTCCCGGGCGTCCGCTGACGGTAGAGCCAGCCCGGCGTTGGAGTGGAGCTTCGCAAGCACCCAATCGTGGGAGAGCGGGTTGCGGAGGCTGCCGGGCGTGTAAGCCAGGACGCGGGTAGTGCTGGAAGCCAGCTCGGGACACCAGCCTGGCTCCCCCTGCGAACCTGGAAGCCGGAGCGTCGCCGAGCGCGATCGGCTCGGAGCGGACGCTGGGCCGCGAGGGCGAGAACGCCAAGATCGCCCATCGCCAGTAGAGAACGACGAAAGGTCGAGGTGCCCACGCACGAGCCGGTGGGGACGGTGAACGGAAGTTGACCTGGCCTCCTATGGGTCCTGGGACGTACCTTCGTGGACAGCGGCTCCAGCACGAGCGGCGCGCCCTCCCGCCGAACGCGGTCGCATCCGCCCCAAGCGCACCGAGCCGGGCCGCCGCAGCCGTGG
>JACCSF010000142.1 GCA_013813135.1 Thermoleophilaceae bacterium
CCTGCGGCTCGATCGAGTCGCCCGCGCTGCTGCTGCGCAGCGGCATCGGCGGCCCGGCGGCCGGCCAGAACCTGCACCTGCACCCGTGCACGGCGGTCGGCGGCCAGTACGAGGACGACACGCGCGCCTGGTGGGGCGCCCCGCAGGCCGCGCTCGTGGACGAGTTCGTGAACGTCGATGACGGCTACGGCTTCCTGATCGAATCGACCCAGTACGCGACCGGCACCGCCGCCGCGGCCACGCCGTTCACCTCCGGGGCCGACCACAAGCAGGCGATGAGCGAGCTGCGCTTCGGCGGCACGTTCATCGGCCTCGTGCGCGACCACGGCGCCGGCCAGGTCACCATCGACGAAGCCGGCCAGGCGGTGCCCTGGTACTCGCTGACCGACCCGCGCGACGTGCACAACTCGCACCTCGCGCTCGACGCGCAGGTGCGGCTGCACGTGGCCGCCGGGGCGCGGCGGATCGTCGCACTGGCCGAGGGCGTGCCCGAGTGGCGAGTCGGCGATGACGTCGACCGCTACGTGCAGCGGCTCCAGCGTGTGCCGCTGGGGGCGGGCGGCTTCCGGCTCTTCGCGGCCCACCAGATGGGCACCTGCCGCATGGGAGCCGACCCGCAGACCAGCGTGGCGAATCCCCGCGGAGAGCTGCACGACACGCCAGGTGTATGGATCGGCGACGCGAGCGCGTTCCCGACCTCCTCCGGCACCAACCCGATGATCACGATCATGGCGCTCGCCCACCGCACGGGCGAGGCGATCGTGGCGGGCTCGCCCGCCACGGCGACCGCCACCGCCTAGGCACGAAGCAGCCGGCTTGGCCGACTGCGAAGTGAACGACAAAGGAGACCGATTCGATGCCCACCGCAGCCGCTGAACTGACCCGCGACCGCCTCTTCATCGGCGGTGAGTGGGTCGAGCCCGTGGGAACCGCCACGATCGAGGTCGTCAACCCGACCACCGAACAGGTCATCGGCAGCATTCCCGAGGGAACGGCGGAGGACGCCGACCGCGCCGTGAAGGCGGCACGCGCCGCCTTCGACTCGTGGTCGCAGACGTCTCCCTACGACCGCGCCCGCTGCTGCGAGGCGATCGGGGCCGCGCTGGCCGAGCGCGGCGACGACCTGGCGGCGCTGATCACAACCGAGATGGGCATGCCGATCGGCCTGTCGCGCATGATCCAGGCGGGCCTGCCGTCGCTCACGTTCTCCTCGATGCCGCAGCTCGTGGAGGAGATCGAGTGGGAGGAGGAGGTCGGCAACTCGCTGATCGTGCGCGAGGCGGCCGGTGTGGTCGCCGCGATCACGCCGTGGAACTACCCGCTGCACCAGATCGCCAACAAGGTCGCGCCCGCGATAGCCGCCGGCTGCACCGTCGTCCTGAAGCCGAGCGAGGTCGTGCCGCTGAACGCATTCGTGTTGGCGGAGGTCTGCCAGGCCGTCGGTCTCCCGGCCGGGGTCTTCAACCTGGTGACCGGCATGGGCCCTGTGGTCGGCGAGGCGATCGTCGCGCATCCCGAAACGGACATGGTCAGCTTCACCGGCTCCACGCGCGCGGGCAAGCGCGTCTCGGAGCTCGCCGCCCAGGCGGTCAAGCCGGTGTCGCTGGAGCTTGGCGGCAAGTCGCCGAACGTCATCCTCGACGACGCCGACCTCGAGCAGGCGGTCGTCGACGGCGTTGCCAAGTGCTTCCTCAACTCGGGGCAGACCTGCAGCGCGCTGACCCGCATGCTCGTGCCGCGCGACAAGCTCGAGCAGGCGGAGCGGATCGCCGCGGCGGTGGCCGACGAAGCCTTCACGCCCGGCAACCCGTTCGCCGACGGCAGCGCGCTCGGGCCGCTCGTGTCCGACGCCCAGCGCGAGCGGGTGCGCGGCTACATCGAGAAGGGCCAGGCCGAGGGCGCCAAGCTCGTGACCGGCGGGACCGAGCCGCCCGAGGGGCTCGACAGCGGCTACTTCGTGCGGCCGACGGTGTTCTCCGACGTCACGCCCGATATGACGATCGCCCAGGAGGGAGATCTTCGGACCGGTGCTGGCGATCATGCCCTACGACGACGAGGACGACGCGATCCGGATCGCCAACGACACCATCTACGGGCTCGCCGGCGGCGTCTGGTCGGCCGACGAGGAGCGGGCCAAGCGTGTGGCCGCGCGCATCCGCACCGGCCAGGTCGAGATCAACGGCGGAGCCTTCAATCCGATGGCGCCGTTTGGGGGCTACAAGCAGTCCGGCCACGGCCGCGAGCTGGGGCGCTACGGCCTCGAGGAATTCCTCGTCGCAAAATCGCTGCAGCTCTGAAATAAGTGCCTATACTCGGCAGTCGACTTTCAGCCGTACGCCGTCCCGAGCCGGGGCGGCGCCTGAAGGGTGGGCCTTGCGGTCCACCTTTTTTTCGACCTGATGCAGACGGATATGCAGACGAACCCCCTCCAGCACGACATCGAGCAGAAACTCGCCTCCGCTGAGCCGGAGGTCGAGGTGCTTGCGTGCGAGCGGGTGGGAACCGAGCGGCTCCAGCTCTTCATCGACCATCCCGAGGGCGTCAATTTGGAGCTGTGCGCGCGGGTCACCGAGCACCTGCGCGACCTGCTGGCGAAGTACTCGCTGGAGGTGTCCTCACCGGGCCAGCAGCGGCCGCTCACCAAGCCGGACCACTTCCGGCGCTTCATCGGCCGCCGGGCGCGCGTGCGCCTGCGCGAGCCGCGCGACGGTCACAAGAGCTACACGGGGGAACTCGTCGGCGCGTCCGACGACGAGGTGACCGTGGCCGCGGAGGAGGGAGTGGTGGCCATTCCGTACTCCGAGATCAACCGCAGCCACCTGGTGGAGGGAGAGCGATGACCAAGGAGATCGTCGAGGCCGTCGGAGTCCTCGAGCGCGAGAAGGGAATCTCCGCCGACCGCCTGATGGCGGCGCTGGAGGATGCGCTCCTCTCGGCCTACAAGAAGACGCCCGAAGCGGCCAAGTACGCCCGCGTGGAGGTGGACCGCGCGAGCGGCGACTTCCGCGTCTACGAGCTGATCCTGCCGCCCGACCTCGAGGAGCAGCTGCTCGACGAGGTCGAGGAGGAGGCCGGCGAGCCGACCGTCGATCCCGAGACGGGCGAGCTGGTCTACCCGGAGCCGCCCGAGATCGACCAGGAGCGGCTGATGCAGTACCGCGACCAGATCGAAGAGCGCGACGTGACGCCTGAGAACTTCGGCCGCATCGCGGCGCAGACCGCCAAGCAGGTGATCCTGCAGCGCATCCGCGAGGCCGAGCGGGACATGATGTTCAACGAGTACCAGGACCGCGTGGGCGAGCTGATCACGGGCATCGTCCAGCAGTCGGACTCGCGCTACACGCTCGTGCAGCTGCGGGAGCGCGTCGAGGCCCTGCTGCCGCGCGGCGAGCAGGTGCACGGCGAGCGCTACGACCACGGCCAGCGCATCAAGGCGATCATCACCGACGTGTCGAACCAGGCCAAGGGGCCGTCGATCATCGTGTCGCGCCGCTCGCCCGAGCTGATCCGCTCGCTGTTCGAGCTGGAGGTCCCGGAGATCGCCGACGGGCTGGTTGAGATCCAGAACGTGGCGCGCGAACCCGGCTACCGGTCGAAGATCGCGGTCGTGTCGCACGCCTCGGGCGTGGACCCGGTCGGCGCCTGCGTTGGCCCGCGCGGCTCGCGCGTGCGCATGGTCGTGTCCGAGCTGCGCGGCGAGAAGATCGACATCATCCCCTTCAACGAGGAGCCGGCCCGGTTCGTCGCCAAGGCGCTCTCGCCCGCGCGCGTGCGCGAGGTGCTGGTCGACGACGAGGCCAGGCAGGCCACCGTGATCGTGCCGGACGACCAGCTCTCGCTGGCGATCGGCAAGGACGGGCTCAACGCCCGGCTGGCAGCCCGGCTGACCGGCTGGCGCGTGGACATCCGCTCGGAGACCGAGTTCGCCGAGGAGGAGGCCGAGATGGGCTACGCCGAGGAGGAGGTGGCCGGCCGCTGCGCCGCGATCCTCGCCAACGGCAAGCGCTGCCCGAACGCCTCGCTGCCCGGCTCGCGCTACTGCGGCCTGCCGGCCCACCAGGCGCTGGAGGACCAGGACACCGACTACTTGGTGCCGCCCGAGGAGGGCGGGGAGGAGCCTGCCGACGAGCCGAGCGAGGAGCCCGCCGCGGGCCAGCCTTCGGCCGAGGAGCTGGTCGAGCAGCAGCCTTCCGTGGAGGAGGTGCTCGAGGAGGCGCCCGCCGCCGAGGAGGTCGTAGAAGAGCAGCCTTCCGTGGAGGAGGTGCTCCAGGAGGAGCCCGCCGAAGAGGGGCCCGCCGAAGAGGAGCCGGAGGCCGAGCCGGTCCTCGAGACCACCGCGGAAGCGAAGCTGGAGGAAGAGGAGTCGTAGATCCACTGCGTCGCTGCGTCGGCTGCCGCCGCTCACTGCCCAAGGGTGAGCTGCTGCGACTGGTGCGCGGCGACGGCGAGGTCCGGGTGGACCGCGCCGGGGTGGCGGAGGGGCGGGGCGCCTACGTGTGCAACCGCCGGGAGTGCGCCGATAGCCTGGCCGCGGGCCGCCCGCTCGCGCGGGCTTTTCGGGCGCCGGTGACAGTCAAACAGGAGACCATAGAATCAGTTCGCGAATGGCAAAGAAGCGCGTCCACGAGATAGCTAAGGAGCGGGGCATCACCAGCAAGGAAGCGCTGGAGGTCCTGCGCAAGGCCGGCCTCGACGTGAAGGTGGCAGCCTCGAGCGTCGAGGAGGAGGAGGCCGCCCGAGCGTTCGGCAATGGAGCCGGCGCGAGCGCCCCTGCGCCAGGCGCGCCGAAGGCCAACGCCAAGTCCGGCGACGGGAAGGCCGCCCGGCGTGCCGCCGGTCCGCCGGAGCCGCGGCCCGATATCCGTCCGCCCGAGGGCGAGCCCGTGCGCCGCGCCGGGCC
>JACCSF010000183.1 GCA_013813135.1 Thermoleophilaceae bacterium
CGCCCGGCCGTTCGAGTGGACCTTCACCCGCCGTGACCTCGAGCGCGTCCTCGCCCGCATCGCCGATCGCGAACCTCAGCTCCAGCTCGCCGCCTAACGATCAGAACTTCTGGACGGGTCTACTAGCGGTAGAAGCGCACCCCTTGCTGGCGTGGGTCGACTGGACCGCCGGCCCGGACGAGCATGATCTGCGCCGAGGCGCTCTCGAGGGCGGCGAAGTCGAGCTTGCCCTCGTGCACGTAGGTATCCGTGACCTCGAAGCCGAGCACCCTGTAGAAGCCGATCGAGCGGTCCACGTCGCCGACCTGGACGAAGGGGATCAAGTTGCTGACTCGGTCGGTCGGCACTAGAACCAGCGGCGTACGCGCGCCATGTAGTCGCAGTAGGGCTGGCCGAACTTCCTGACCAGATAGCCCTCCTCGAGAGCAATCACCAGCTGATCGACGGCAGCGATGACAAAGGGCAGCACGATCAGCGCCCAGACCACCCCGAACGCCAGCGCCAGCGCGATGTAGAGGAACGCCATACCTAGGTACATCGGGTTGCGGCTGAAGCGGTAGGGGCCCGTCGTCACAAGCGCCGTGGTCGGGTTGAAAGGCACCATGCTCGTGCCGGCGCGGCGGAAGAACAACATCGCCGCCCCGTCCAGCGCCAGCCACAGCCCACCGGCGATCAGCGCCCCCGCCACCGCAACCGCCAGCGGCAGCCCGTCGATCGGGAACGCGAGCTCCAGCGCGACACCGACGAGAAAGCCGGCGACGTAGAACAACGGCGGCGGGAGCCGCACTCCGGAGGTGTCTTTGTCGTTCAAGCCCGCTCGCGGCCGATTGGCTGCCCGATGCCGATGCTCGTCCTCCTGTCGGCTCAGCAACGGCTTATATCAGAACATGTGTATATGATGCAGCGCACTCATGGAGGCCACGATCGCCAATGCACCCTTCCGGCTACCGGTCGCCCCGATCGAGGCAGACTTGCTCGCGAAGTACTTCCGCGTGCTCGGCGACCGAACCCGCCTGCGGATCTTGGAGCTGGTCGCGGAGCGCGAGCGCTCGGTGACAGACCTCGCCAGAGAGCTCGGCGAGGCTCAGCCCAAGGTCTCCAACCACCTCAAGTGCCTGTGGTGGTGCGGCTTCGTCCTGACCCGGCGCGAGCACCGGACGATCTACTACCGACTTGCCGACGAGCGCGTGGCGGACATGATCCACCTGGGGGGTGCCCTCCTGCATGAAAACGCCGAACACGTGGCCGCCTGTGGCGTCGTCGACCGTGCGTGAGTCGCTGGTGCCGCTCGGAATGAGCCCGATCTGTCCGACCTGCGGCTGCTCGCTCGTCCGGCTCGGCATCGAGCGCGAGGACGCCGCCCGCTACGAACATCGCGGCGAAGAGCTGCTGTTCTGCTGCCAGAGCTGCGTCGAGCTGTTTCGTGACCACGCCGACACCTATCTCGCGCAGATCCGTGACTGGAGCGTCTGTCCGACGTGCCTCGCCGAGAAGCCCGAGCACCTAACCGTGTCGATCTCGCCCGAGGGCCAAGGCTTCGATTCTGTCGTTGCCCGCACTGCGTCGAAGAGTTCCGTCGGCGTCGGGCCGAGCTGCTCGCGCGACTGGCCGGATGAAGATCGAACTCCTGTATTTCGACGGCTGCCCTAGCCATGAGGCCCTACTCCCGACTCTGCGCGCTCTGCTCGCGGACGAGGGAATCGAAACCGAGGTCGAGTTGCGCCGCGTGGAGTCTGTCGAGGCCGCCGAAGGTGAGCGCTTCCTGGGCTCGCCGACAGTGCGCGTCGACGGCGACGACATCGATCCAGACGCGAGCGCTCGCACAGACTTCGGCCTGAAGTGTCGGCTGTATCGCTCGCGCGAGCGCACCTCAGGGGTGCCGACCGAGCGCTGGCTCCTGTCCGCGATTCGGCGCGCACGCATTGAGTCGCACCGATGAGCGATCAGTTCGACGCGATTGTCATCGGTGCCGGCCCGGCCGGTGAAGTCGCGACGTCGCGGCTCTCCGACCAGGGGCTGACGACCGCGCTGGTCGAACGAGAACTCGTCGGGGGCGAGTGCGCCTACTGGGCCTGCATCCCGTCGAAGACCCTGCTCCGTCCCCCGGAGGCCCAGGCGGAAGCCCGCCGCGCCCCCGGCCTCGAAGCGCCCGAGGCCCACTGGCGCGAGATCGCCAGCTACCGCGACTACATGGTGCGGAACCTTGACGACGCGGGCGCCATCAAGGGCTACGAAGACGCGGGCGTGACCGTGATCAAGGGCCAGGCACGCATCCTGGGGCCTGGCGCGATCGAAGTGAACGGCCAGCGCCTTGACACGGAGCGGATCGTGATCGCGACAGGCAGCGATCCCGTCATCCCAGCGATCGACGGGCTGCACGAGGGCGGCTTCTGGATCAACCGCGAGGCAACGACGCTCACGGAGATCCCGAAGGACGCGGTCATCCTCGGCGGCGGCCCGGTCGGCATCGAGCTCGGGCAGATGCTGCGCCGCTACGGCGCCGACGTGACGATCCTTCAAGCCACGGGCCGACTGATAGAGCGCGAGGAGCCACGGGTAAGCGAGCTGATCGCAGACGCGCTCCGCGCGGATGGCATCGAACTGCGCCTCGGCCAAACGGCAACCGCGGTCACGACCATCGGGAACCGGCGAACGGTCGAGCTCGATACGGGCGAGGAGATTTCCGCCGAACGCATCATCGTGGCCGCCGGCCGACGGCCCCGAGCACGGGACCTTGGCCTCGGGGAGCTAGGCGTCGAGCTGGGCAAGCGCGGCGAGATCCCCGTCGATGACCGATGTCGCGTCGCCGACGGCGTGTGGGCGGTGGGAGACGTGACCGGGGTGTCGCTGTTCACCCACGTCGGCAAGTACCAGGCGCGCGTAGCGTGCGCGGACATCGCGGGACGTCCTGCCCACGCCGACTATTCGGCGATCCCGAGGGTTGTCTTCTCCGACCCGGAGATCGCCGCGGTAGGGCTCACAGCCAAGCAGGCCGCCGAACGCGGGATCGAGGCACGCGAGGCCGGCGCCAACCTGATGAGCGTCGCCCGAACCGAGACCTACGGCAAAGGAATCACGGGCGAACTGGGCATCTTAGCCGACCGCCAGCGACACATCCTCGTCGGGGCTTGGGCCGTCGGGCCGCTCGCCAGCGAGTGGATCCACCAGGCCGTGCTGGCCGTCAAGGCCGCCATCCCCATCGACGTGCTGCGCGACACGATCGCCCAGTTCCCGACCTTCACCGAGGCCTACCTCCCCGCGCTCGAGCAACTCGACTCTTGACAGTCGGGGATCTATGCTTCGAGCGTGCCTGGCTGACGCTAGAACCGCCTTCTAACGCAAGAGCACAACGGTGCGCTCGCGCATCGGGCGCTAGGCATTGCGCGAGTCCGGCGGCGTCCCGCCGCCTGGCTCGGGGGCGGCGCTCGAGCCCCTCCTTCCTGGGCTACCACGTACCCAGCAGTCGCAATGCGTTTTCGAAGGAGGACTCACTCATGACCAGGACCGCCGCTCGGGCGAACATCGAGACCGTCATGACATGGTTGGACGCGATGCGCAGAGGCGATCTCGACACCGCTGTCGCCTGCTTCGCACCCGACATCGTCTGGCAGGGACTCGTGCCCGGCGTGCAATGCGCGAACCGGGACGAGGTACGGGAAATGCTCAGCGAAAGCATCAACGAGTACCCCGACGTCAAACACCTCGAGCTGATCGGCGCAGAGAATCACGCGGTGCTCGGCGTTGCGAGCCCCCAACTCCAAGAGCTCGCCGGCGTGCAGCTGCACGGCCAGTTGTTCAACGTCTTCACCATCCACGACAACCGAATCGTCCACGCACGCGACTTCGCGCTCAGAGTTGAGGCACAAGCGGCCGCCAGCATCCATGAGCTCCCCCACTGGCGGTAGCCCTCAACCGCTCGCGGGTCCACATTCGGTCCACAAACCCCCGTGGTTTCCCGGTGATCGCCGGGGAACCGCCGTCACGCGCTCACGACCGGATGGTAGGCATTTGCAGGCACTTCACGCCTGGAGTCCCTCCCCACGTACTGCTTGTCATGCAGAAGGCCGTGGGTTCGAATCCCATCAGCCGCTTCTCTGGATTGGGCTCTAGCGAGTATCAGCGGTGCAGCACTCGTCCTCGCAGGCGGCGGGGGTGGCGGTCAGCGCGGGTGCCGCGCAGCAGCCGTCCCCGCGCCACGTGTCTCGCCCCTCCTTCACCGCGACGCCGGCGATCACGAGCGCGGCGATCGGGTCGAGCCACCACCAGCCGAAGAGGGCATTTCCTGCCAGGCCGAGCAGGACGGCCGCGGCGAGGTAGGCGCAGAGCAGGTTCTGCGTCCCCTCTCCGTGAGTCGCTTGCGATCCGAGCTGGTGCGCAACCCGGTGCTTGGCGACCCCGAGCAGCGGCATCCCGATCACGCTGGTCGCCGTGAGGACCATTCCGAGCACGCTGACCGCGGGCCGCTCGGCTGAGGCGAGGTGCTGGATGGCCTCGAACGTGACGTAGGGGGCGAGTAGGAAGAACTGCATCGCGACGAGCTTCTGCGCGCGCCCCTCCGCGAGGCTCGACAGCATCCGCGCCCCGGTGAAGCGCCAAATGATGATGACGCTCGCGAAGCCCTCGATCGCAGAGTCGATCCCGAACCCGATCAGCGCGATCGAGCCGGCCATGATCCCCGCGGCGATCGCGATGCCGCCCTCCAGGCTCATCCAGACGAGGCTCAGCCAGGACAGGAACTTCGCTCGCCGCGCGGCGGCGAACCAGTCGGGCGAGGCTGTCGCCGTGCTGCGCGCGGACGCCGGCAGCGGCTGAACGACGACGTCGCTCACGCGCTACCCGTGTCCTCGCTGAGCGTCGCGTCGAGCAGTGACTGCCCGCGCTCGGTCAGCGAGTACATGACCATCTTCCCGTCGCGTCGCGACCGCGCCAGCCCAGCGGAACGGAGCGTGCGGAGGTGGTGCGAGACAAGGTTCTCCGGACGCTCCGCAATCCAGCTCAGGTCACAGACGCACAGCTCGCCCCCTTCGCCGAGCGCCCCGGCGAGCATCAGCCGCGTCGGGTCGGCGAGCGCGCGGGCCGCGTCGGCAAGGCGCTCCGCGTGCTCTATCGACAGCCGCGATCGGCGTAGTGCTTCGGCGCGCGGTAGGTCAAGACATAGAAGGTCGCAGCGGTCGTCTCGCAGGCGAACATCCTAACATCGGTTGAGATGTGGGCGTTTCAGCCAGTCGCATTCCCGCCACATCTAGGAGATCTACTACGCAGCGCAGCAGGTGTTCCCTAAGCTGACCTCCGTGTCGTCGCTCGCGCCTGCCCGGGTTGTCTTCGCCGTGCTCGTGCCGGTTGCGTTGGGATCGATGGCGGCGTGTGGCGGCGGCGACGGCGATGGCGCTGCCTCTGCCGCCGGGGACACCATCCAGCGTGAGGTGACCGCCGCCTCGGGAGCCAAGGCGTCTGACTTTCCGGCCACGAATGGTCGAACGCTCCGAGCAATCGCGCAAACCGTTGAGCCCGGCGCGCAGGTCGGGCTCGCAACGTCTGTATTGCTACCGCGTAGAGAGCGGGTTGCGTTCGGGGTGATCGGGAAGGACCGCGGCTTTGTCTATGGCAAGTCGGCGTTGTACGTCGCCGATACCCCAGGCTCGGAGGCGCGTGGCCCGTATCCGGCCCCGGCGGACTCGATAGTCCCGAAGGCCCCGTTCTTGAGCCGCGGAACGGCCGCGGACACGGCGGGCATCGAGGCGATCTACGCGGCGCAGGTCCCGTTCTCGAAGCCGGGGCGGTACGCCGTCCTCTCTGTTACCAAGGTCGGGTCCCGTTTGCTGGGCGGAGCAACGGAGTTGACCGTGCGCGCGTCCAGTCCGATTCCGGATGTCGCCGATGCGCCACCGAGCGTGGACACGGACACCGAGGCGTCTGCAGCCGGCGACCTGGCAAGCATCGACACACGCGTGCCCACTGATGACATGCACAAAGAGAACTTCCGCGACGTGCTCGGCAAGCGACCGGTCGCGCTGTTGTTCGCCACCCCGGCGCTGTGCCAGTCACGGGTGTGTGGCCCGGTTACCGATATCGAGCTCCAGCTCGAAAGCGACTACGGAGACCGGATGACCTTCATCCACCAGGAGGTCTACGTCGGCAACGACCTCAAGAAGGGGTTGCGACCGCCGCTGCGCGCCTTCCACCTCGAGACGGAGCCGTGGCTCTTCACGTTCAACAAGCAGGGCCGGGTGGCCGCGCGCCTGGAGGGTTCGTTCGGGGTAAACGCATTCCGGCAGGCGGTCGAGGCGGCGCTGCGCTAGACGGAGCCTCCTCCCGGCGGCTCAGGTGCGCCGGGGAGGCCAAGTCGGACCGCCCGCTTCGCTCGAGCGTGTGGACGGCGACCGGGCTTTGCTCGCGGCGACCCGCTCCACGATTCCCCACTTGAGGCGCTCCACGATTTCGACGTGGAAGCCGA
>JACCSF010000194.1 GCA_013813135.1 Thermoleophilaceae bacterium
CGGTGGTGCGCGCGCTCGAGAGCGGTCAGCTCGCCGGCTATGCGGGCGATGTCTGGTTCCCCCAGCCCGCTCCGGAGGACCATCCGTGGCGGACGATGCCCCACCACGGCATGACCCCGCACACCTCCGGCACGACGCTGTCGGCCCAGGCGCGCTACGCGGCGGGAGTCCGCGAGATCCTCGAATGCTGGTTCGACGGCCGCCCGATCCGCGAGGAGTACCTGATCGTCCAGGCCGGGGCGCTCGCCGGCGCCGGCGCGCACGCCTACAGCGCCAAGCGCCGCTGAGCCGATGGGGCGCGGCATGTCGCCGGCCCAGTCTCACACTCAGGTGTTTGTCCGGACCTGCCGATTCAATGGAAGACCACCCACCCGGGATCACCCATGCGAGACGGTCTCAAGGCAGAGCTCGCCCAGGCCACGGCTGAGCTGAAGGCGCACATGGCGACGTGGGAGTACGCCTTCGCGATGGCGTCAGGCTGCCACGGCGGGCGCGACCATCCCGTGCACTGGGAGACCCAGGCCTGCACCGAGCGGCTCACGGCACGCTGCCGCGAGCTCCGCGCCCGGCTGGCCGAGGACGAGCTCTAAGCGTCGCCGTGCGGGCCTGCGCCCCGCGGCGAGAGCGCTACGATCTTCCTGGTACCCGTTCAGGACGCGAGAGGAGGAGGGCGCGTTGCCACTCGGCTCGAGACCGCTGGTCTATGGCTGAGACCGCTGCTCGGGCGCATGAGTCGGCGCGGTCGCGCGGGCGAGTCAGCAAGTTCCTGATTCCGGAGGTGATCTTCGGAGTCGGCACGCTGGCGGAGGTGGGCGGCGCCGTCCGGCGCGTAGGCGGTGTGCGACCGATGCTCGTGAGCGATGCGGGAGTACTTGCCGCGGGCTGGGTCGAGCGGGCGCTTCCGCACCTCGCCGATGTCCGCGTCGAGTGGCGCCTCTGGCACGACCTCACGCCCAACCCCAAGGACGTGGAGATCGAAGCCGCGTTCGAGAGCTACCTCGAGAGTGGCTGCGACGCGCTGCTCGCAATCGGCGGAGGGAGCTGCATCGACGTCGCCAAGGCCGTGGCGATCCTGAGCGGGAACGGCGGGCGGATCCTGGACTACGAGGGAATCGACCGTGCCACAAGCCCGATCCCGCCCATGGTCATGGTGCCCACCACCGCCGGCTCGGGCGCGGATGTCTCGCAGTTCTGCGTGGTCACCGACACCTCCCGGGGCCTCAAGGCGACGATCGGCGGGCGCGCGCTGGTGCCGGACGTCTCGCTCACCGACCCCGAGATCCTCACCACGATGTCTCCGGAGCTGACGGCCCACACCGGGCTGGACGCGCTCAGTCACGCCATCGAGTCCTGCGTCTCGGAGGCGTGCGACTTCCTGAGCAAGGGGCACGCGCTCGCCGCGGCGCGGACGATCGCCGAGCACCTCCCGGTCGCGGTCGAGGACCCCTCGGATCTCCGCGCCAGGGAGGCGATGGCGAGCGCCAGCCTGCAGGCCGGGCTCGCCTTCACCAACGCCCTGCTTGGCGCCACCCACGCGATCTCGCATCAGATCGGCGGGGCGCTCGACCTCCCCCACGGACTGCTTAACGCGATTCTCATGCCGCACGTGATGCGCTTCAACGCGGAGACGCACCCCGAGCGCTACGTCGACGTGGCGCGGGCGCTCGGCGTCGAGGTCGACGGCCTGAGCGCCGGCGCTGCGGCGGACGCGGCGGTCGAGCGCGTTGAGGCGCTCGGCCGCGCGCTCGACGTCCCGCGCGGGTTGCGCGAGGTTGGCGTGGATCCCGCGGACTTCGACGGCTTTGCACGCACCGCACTCCGCGACGCCTACATTGCGACCAACCCCAGGCCGGTTACCGAGGACGATGTCCGCCGGATCTGCCTCGCGGCCTACTGAGCTGATGGGCGGCGCGGCGGCCGACCAGCCGGGGTCCGCCCGCGAGGCGCCCTGGCCCGATCCGGCCGACCGCGAGCGAGTCCTCGAGCGCCTGATCGGGGTCCGGTCCTCGAAGCCGAGCTTCTACGCGGCCTGGCGCGAGAAGTCGGCGCGGCTGGATCGCACCATCGAGACACTCGAGCGCATCTCGGCGGCGCTGTGCGTCACCCCCGAGGGACCGGCCGCGCTCTGCGAGGCCGTGGTGGAGGCTGCGGGACACCACTTCAGGGCGCGCTGGGCCGCCATGACCTTTGCCGACGGACTCCTCGCCCACGAGCTGCCTCCGGTCATCGTGCATTCCGGGGGCAGGGTTGGGCGCGCATGGGACGAGGCCCCGCGGGTGCTCCAGCCGCTCGCGGCACGCGCCTTGACCTCCCGACGGCCCGTAGTCGCGGCGGCCGGTGACGGGCACGACCCGAAGGCGGGCTGCAATGAGCCGGGCGGCGCGGTTGCAGTGCCGATGCTGCTGCGCGACGAGCTCGCCGGCACGCTCGCGGTGGGCCTGCCCGCGGACACTCAGGTCGAGGAGAGCGACCTGTCGATCCTGCTCACGCTCGCCAACCATGCCGGCTTGGCGCTCCACAACGCCTGGACGTTCCAGGAGAGCGAGCGGCTGCGAGAGCGCGCCGAGGGCGCGTCGCGGGCGGCCGAGCGACACGCCACCGATCTCGAGCGGCGCAGCGGCCAGCTCGAGCGCGCCCGCCGGCGCCTCGAGGATGCGGGGCGCCGCCAGCTGCTCGGGCAGGAGCGAAACCGGATCGCGCGTGAGCTCCACGACAGCGTTGCTCAGCACCTGCTCAGCATCGGCATGATGCTCGAGTGGTGCCGCAAGCAGGAGCCACCCTCGTCGCCGATCCTCGAGCGGCTGCTGACCTCCAAGGAGCTGGCCCGTTCCGCGCTCGCGCAGATTCGCGGCGTGATCTACGAGCTCTCGTCGGTCGAGCAGCCCGCGGACCTGCCCGCCACGCTCGACGAGCTGGTCGAGGAGCTCAGGCACACCACGGACCTCGAAATCGCCCTACAAACACGGGGGAGCCCGTGCGCGCTCCCCCGTGCCGCCGAGCATGCGCTCTCACAGATCGCCCGGGAGGCGCTGTTCAACGTCGCCCGCCACGCCGAGGCGTCGCGGGCGTGGGTGGCCGTGCACTACGGCGAGCGCTCCATCTCACTGAGCGTCGGCGACGACGGCCGCGGTGACCCCGAGCGGCTTCAGCGCAAGCTCGAGCGCGCTGCGCATGGAGGATCCAACTACCACCGCGGGCTCGCCGACATCGCCGAGCGTGCGCGGGAGCTCGCGGCACGCGTCCGCTTCGCGCCTCGGCGCGGCGGCGGGGTAAGGTTCGAGCTGACCGCACCGCTGGAGCCCCCGTGGTCCGACGGGCCGGGGGGCTGAGCGTTGCTGTGAGCACGAGCGTCCTCATCGTCGACGACCATGCGATCGTGCGCCGCGGACTGCGCTCGATCCTCGAGCTCGAGCAGGACATCGCCGTCGTCGGAGAGGCCGGCGGACCCGCCGAGGCACTGCGCACGGTGGAGCGAACCCGCCCCGAGGTCGTGTTGCTCGACCTCAAGCTGAGCCCGGGCGGCGACGCCGAGGGGCTCGCCGTCTGCAGCCGGATCCTCGAGCGCCGCCCCGGGACCGGCGTCGTCGTGCTCTCCACGTTCCTCGACGAGCAGCTGGTGGGCGAGGCGCTCCGGCGCGGCGCGCAGGCGTACGTGCTCAAGGATGTCGACCTGAGCGAGCTCGTCAGCATCATCCGTGCGGTTGCTCGCGGGGAGTCTGGCTTCGACGGCCGCAGCGCCGCCGTGGTTCGCGCGCTGGCCGCGGGGAGGCCCGCGGCGGGCGCCCGGGACGCCATACCCGCCCTCACCGAGCGCGAGCGCGAGGTGGTCCGGCTGATCGCCGAGGGCCTCACCAACCGCGAGATCGGCCAGGCGATCTTCGTGAGCGAGAGCACGGTGAAGTTCCACGTGCGCAACGTCATGGGCAAGCTGGACGTCCACCACCGCGCGGAGGTCGCGTACGCCGCCAGCCGGCTCGGCCTGCTCGAGCACGCCTAGCCGCGGCCGGCTCGGCGCCCACTGGCCGTCCGGTCAGGCGAAGTATGCCCGCCCGGCCAGGGACGAACTAGCCGGGCAGGCGGTGATTCCACGGGCCATCGGAGCTAAGCTCGGACGCCCAGGGGGCGCGGGGCGGCCTGCGCCTCGGAGGAGGGAGGACGGATGGAGCATGCCCTGGCTCGGCGACTCGCCGCCGAGGTGGTGGGAACTGCGATTCTTGTGTTGTTCGGCGCCGGCGCGGTGGTGGCGGCGCTCAAGTTGGGCGAGGGGAAGCTCGACTACGCGGGGCTGGGGATGATCGCGATCACCTGCGCGCTCGCGGTCGCGCTTGCGATCTACGCGTGGGGGGACCTACCCGCCTACCTGATCGGTCCCCTGGCCGGTGAAGTGCTCGCCGCAGCCGCCTACGATGCGATCGCGCGTCCGCGGGCGGTCGAGGTCGAGCCCGCTCAGGGGGCGCTGGGCGACATCGAGGGCCGCCGCGATCGTGCGGTCGAGCCGGCCGCGGAACCGGGGCAGCAGGGAACCAGCGGCGACATCGCCGGGAGGCGGCTGTGAGAACACACCTTTCAAGCGAATGGAGGAATCAGCATGGCTGAGAACAGAGGG
>JACCSF010000235.1 GCA_013813135.1 Thermoleophilaceae bacterium
GAGTGAGCACCACGGCGCATGACCCGGTTCGCTGGTTCACCGAGCACTTCGACGAGGCGGCCGGTGAGATCCTCGAGTTCCTCGGCGGCGACGGCATCTCGCTCGACGGCTGCAGGGTCGCCGACGTCGGCTGCGGCGACGGCATCATAGATCTCGGGCTGGCGCTCAAGGGCCAGCCTCGGGAGCTGATCGGCTTCGACCTCATGGAGGTGGACGTCGACGCGCTGCTGCGGTCGGCGCAGGCGGCGGGTGCGGCAGACGCGCTCCCGCCCGGCCTGCGCTTCGAGCGGTCCGAGGCGACATCGCTCCCGGCACCGGACGCCCACTTCGACGTGGTCGTCACGTGGTCGGTCTTCGAGCACGTGGACGACCCGATGGGGCTGCTCGCGGACATTCGCAGGGTGATCAAGCCGGACGGCTACTTCTTCCTCCAGCTCTGGCCCTTCTTCGACTCCGAGCACGGCGGCCACCTTTGGCCCCACTACGACGGCCCCTATCCGCATCACCTGCACCGCGACGAGGAGATCCTTGAGGACGTTGAGGGTAGACGCGCCACGGACCCGCGCCGGCCCGCCGAGGACGAGTACCGCTCGCTGAACCGGATCACCCTCGACCAGCTCCACCGCGCCCTGTTGGCCAACCGCTTCGCCGTCTCCAAGCTCAAGCTGCTCACCGAGGCCGTCCGCATCCCGCCCCAGCTGCGCCACCGTCCGCTGAGCGAGCTCGGGGTCGGCGGGGTGGAGCTGCTCGCGAAGCCGGTCTAGGCGACCGTGCGCCTGCGGCGGCCTTCCTTCCTCGCCCGCCGCAGCGAGCCGGCCCCGCCGGGCCCTCCCATGGGGCGCGCTCACGAACGCTCGGCATGGTTCTGGGGCCACTACCGCGACGCGGCTGACGGCACGCTCGAGATCCTCGCGCAGTGCGGCGTCGCGCTACAGGGCAAACGCGTTGCTGACATCGGCTGCGGTGAGGGCATCACCGACCTCGCGCTCGTGCAGAAGGGCGATCCGGCCGAGCTCGTCGGCTACGACATCAACCCGTCGACGCCCACAGGCTGCTCGACGAGGCGCGCGGCCAGGGGGTCGCGGAGGAGCTGCCCTCCGCGCTCCGCTTCGAGCTGTCCGAACCGGAAGGGCTCCCGGCCGCGGACGACGTGTTCGACATCGTGGTCAGCTGGTCCGCCTTCGAGCACGTGGACGATCCGCCGGCGCTGATGCGCGAGATCGCGCGCGTGCTGCGCCCCGACGGTTGCTTCGTCATGCAGCTCTGGCCCTTCTACCACTCCGAGCACGGGTCGCACCTGTGGCAGTGGTTTCCAAAAGGATTCGCCCAGTTCCGCTACAGCGAGGAGGAGATCGAGCGCCGGGTGCGTTCGGATGCCTCCAACGCAGAGTTCGGCGAGCTCCTGCTGAGCGAGTTCAGGAAGCTGAACCGCGCGACCCTCGATGACCTCGGCGCCGCCATCCGCGGCGCGGGTATGCGCGTGGCCCGCCTCGAGCCGCTCAGCGGTGCCGTGAACGTGCCACCGGGCGCGGCCGACGTCCCGCTCAGCAGCCTCGCCATCAGTGGGGTGATCCTGCTGGCCGTCCCCGACTGACGCTCAGGCCATGCAAACCAAGACCGGGCCGCCGGGGGAGATCCTGACGGCCCACGCCGCGGGGTTGGGGTCGTCTGGGAGGGAAAGCGCCTGTCGCGCGCGCGGCGGAACCGCGCCCAGCGCCGCAGCCGGGAAGTCGGGCGCGAACCGGCGCAGGCGGACCTCCGCCGGGACCTGGCCTCGGTTGAGCACGGTCAAGCGCTGTCCGGCCCGCGCCTCGACGTCCAGCGCGGCAGAGGCGCCGCCCGGGCTGAAGCGCACGCAGCCTTCCGAAGTCCGGGTCCTGCCCATGATCGCCTGCAGGACGCGCGGAGGGTCGGCAGCGATCGCGACGCCCGTTGCGCGCGCGAGGTTGATGCCCTCGGCGCGAATGAGAGCGGCCTCTACGGCCGGAGCGTCCGGGCCCCGCAGCTCGCCGGCCAATCCGTCCGGGAGGGCGGAGCCGCGGTCGCGTACCGCCGCGAGGTACTGCCCAGCTGCCACCTGCGGGGCGTACTGAGGCTCCGGCCGCGTATCAGGCGGGATCGCCGATCCTCCGACCTCGAGCGCGGCCAGTGTCGGGACCACGGCGTCGGTGGCCGTGCGGAGATGGCGACCGCCATCGCGCAACGGAGCCAAGTTGCCGATCGCGGCCAGCACCACGGCGCCGGCGACGATCACCCAAAGCAAGCGACGCCGCGTTGCCCATGTCCGCCACGTCCCCGCGCGTCCGGGCAGCGCGAGCACGATCAAGAGCAGGAAGACAGCGCTCGGATAGATGTACCGGCTGGTGCTCGCCGGGCTCACGTCGGCGCGCGCGAGGCCGGTGAGCCCCCAGAACGCGAACGCGGTTACGAGCCCGGCGCCGAGCCAGGCCGAGACGCCGCTTCGCAGGACGCGGAAGAGCACGACGGTCGCGAACACTGCGACGAAGATCCGTCCCCAGTCCTCGCCGAGGCCGCTGAGCCCTCCCGCGGCCGACGCGGCCATCTCGGCCATGTAGCGGGGCGTGTCGGGCAGGTTCGCGAGGTCGATTCTCTCGGGGGACTCGGCCGGCAGCCCCCAGCCGATCAGCCAGATCGCGTACAGCGCGAGTGGGGGAGCGACCAGCCAGGCTCTACTGCGCCGCTCTGGATCGAGCAGCAGCCCGGCGAGCACGCCGAGGGCGACGGGCACGCCGACCCCGGAGCTCGCAACCGCCAGGCCGATGAGCACGGATGCCGAGATGTCTCGCCCCCGGCCTTCCTCGGAGAGCACCAGCCAGGCGCCGAGCCCGGCCGCAAGTGACGCCAGGTACGAGATCTCGAAGGGCCACAGCAGCACCTCCCAGGCCGAGCCGACGAACAGCAGCAGCGCGGCGAGCCCGACGGCGGGCCACGCCCCCACGCGGCGTCGCGCGACGGCGTAGAAGAGGCCGACACACACCAGGTGGAACAGCAGGACCACCACTCGGTAGGGCCAGTAGGGCTCGAGCCCGACGGTCGAGAACAGGGTCTTGTAGATGAGGATCGGCACCAGCGAGAGGTGGCCGACGTGGGGCTCGAGGAAGGTGTCGACGCTGGTCCCGCGCCGGCCCAGCAGGAAGTCCCACTCGTCGAAGAAGAAGATCGTGTCGCGCCCGGCGCGGAGGATCACGGCGGACGCGATCAGCGCGAGGGCGCCCAGGACCGCCGCCGGCAGGAGCTCTTTGCGAGTTGAGGCCTTCACGCGACGGAATCAATAGCCGGTCAGGCGGTCGCTAGTGTGCCGCCGTGTGACGCCGCCTCCTCTCCCGCCCGACGAGCTGATCGATCGGGTCACGCCGGGCGTCGCCGAAGCCACGGCTGAGACGAATAGAGCCGACTTCCGCACGTCGGGCCGGCAGTCGGTGCAGGACCTCGAACACGCGCTTGCCGCGATCGATCGCCGCCTGGACTCGTACGGGCGGATCCTCGAGTTCGGCTGCGGGTGCGGGCGCATCATGGTCTGGCTCGAGCCCCTCGCCGCGCGGTGTTCGCTGCACGGAACGGACATCGACGAGGCGGCTATCCAGTGGTGCCGGAAAAACCTCCCGTTCGCCGAGTTCGGCGTCAATCCGCATGAGCCTCCGATGCAGTACGGCGACGCCATGTTCGACCTCGTCTACAACCACAGCGTCCTGACGCACCTGGACGAACGCCACCAGGACGTGTGGATGGCCGAGCTGCGGCGTATCACCAAGCCAGGCGGGACCGTGCTGCTAACCGTGCACGGCGAGCAGGTCTTCGAGGACAACGAGATCGCCATGGCCGGCGCCGGCGAAGATCCAAGACGCTGGCGCGAGCAGCTCGAGAGCGATGGGATCCTCTTCGTCGAGCAGGACAGCTACACCGGAAGCGCCCATCCCGACTTCTACCACACGACCTTCCACGCGCCGTGGTACGTCTTCGAGCACTGGGGACGCTTCTTCAGCATCCGGGCTTACCTGCCACGGGCGGCCCTGAGCTTCCAGGACATCGTTGTGCTCGAGCGCCCCGACGACGATCCCCCCAGGCCCAGGCCGGTGGCGGCGCGTCCTGCCAAGGAGGCGTTCGGCGGCCCCGGTCCGGCGGCGGACGGCGAGACGAATCTGATGGCGCGGGTCGAGGCGGAGCTTACGCGGGAGATTGCTCCCCGTTACGCCAGCCGGTTCGGCCGGCCAGGGGAGCTGGCCCGGCGCGTACTGCTGCGGCTGATGCGCCCCTACATCCTAATCGAGCGCGATCTCGACCGGGAGCTGGCGGGCGCGATCGCGGACACCCGGCGGCAGTTGCGCATGCCGCCGCTGGTGAAGGACGTGCTGGACCGCCACAGCGAACGGATGAAGCGCCTCGAAGGCGATCTGCGGGTCGAGCTCGTTCGGCTTGCGGACCGGTTGGACCGCGTCGAGCGGCGCGGATCCAACGACGGCTAGGCGGCCATCTCCCGTCGCAGGAGGAGGTTTACGAAGTCGCACTACGGGCGCCGGCAGGGAGTGACGCAGGTCGTCGTGTCGTTCAAGAAGAACGGGCCGGCTCACGACGCGGCCACCTACGGCGCCTCGATCCGGCAGGTCATCGCGCAGCTGGCGAGCTACGTCGACGTGTGGCCTGCCAACGAGCCGAGCGTCGGCGACAGCTGGCTGCCCGGTGAGGGTGGCGCACGGCCCTGGTACACGTGGTGCTACGCGAGCCATGGCGATGACGCCCGGCTCTGCGATCAGTCGCCGTGGGGGCTCGCGGCCGGGCTGCTGAGCGCGGTCCGGCTGTGGGTGCGTTCAGCTTCTTCTTAAGTTGAGGCCTCAAGGTGGGCTGGATGCGCATCCTCGTGGTCGACGACGAGCCCGCCCTGCGCGAGGCCGTGGAGCGCGCCCTGCGCCTCGATGGGCACAAGGTGCTGCTCGCCGCCGATGGACAGGAGGCGCTCGACACGCTGGACGCGCGCCCCCCGGACGCGGTCGTGCTCGACGTGCTGATGCCCCGAGTGGACGGCCTCGAGCTGTGCCGGAGGATGCGCGGGCGTGGCGACCACACCCCGATCTTGATGCTGACCGCCCGCGACACGGTGTCTGATCGCGTCGCCGGGCTCGACGCCGGAGCCGACGACTACCTGATCAAGCCGTTCGCGCTCGAGGAGCTGCTGGCTCGAGTGCGCGCGCTGCTGCGCCGCACGACGCCGGGGGACGACAGGCGGCCGCTGCGCTTCGCCGACATCACGCTCGACCCGCTCGCCTACGAGGTCAACCGCGGCGACCGGCGGATCGAGCTGACGCGCACCGAGTTCCTGCTGCTCGACCTGTTCCTGCGCCACCCGCGCCAGGTGCTCACCCGCTCGGTCATCTTCGAGAACGTGTGGGGCTATGACTTCGGGCCGCGCTCGAATTCGCTCGAGGTCTACATGGGCTACCTGCGCCGCAAGACCGAGGCGGCCGGCGAGCCGCGCCTGCTGCACACGGTGCGCGGCGTCGGCTACGTGCTGAGGGATTCCTGATGCGGCGGCTGATCGACGGCATGTCCTTCCGGCGCCGGCTCGCCCTGACGGGGACGGCCGCCGTGGCGGTGGCGATCCTGCTGGCTCTGGGCACTGCCTTCGTGGTGGTGCGGGCGGAGCTGCGCGGCCAGGTGGACGACCGGCTCGAGACCCTGGCCGATCGAGCCGGGGAGGACGTGCTGTTCACGCGCCGGGTGATCGGCTCCGGCGAGCTGCCGCCCGAGGCGGCGGTCATCCCCTTGATCCGCGAGCGCCTCGCGCAGGGCGACAATACGCTGCAGGGCCGCAGCCGCTACGTCCAGATCGTGACGCCGGAGGGAGTGATCGCGCCGCCCGGAGCGCCGGCCGGTCTGCGTGCCGGCGCGCGCGCCCGCGGGCTCGCCAAGACAGGCGAGGGCACCTTCTTTACGGACATCAGGCTCGATGGCGGGCACGCGCGCGTCTTGACGCGCGCCCTGGAGCCGGGCGTGGCGATCCAAGCCGTCCAGCCGGTCGACGACCAGGACGAGGCGATCCGTCGGCTGGGGCTGATCCTCGCCACCGTCGGGCTCGGCGGCGTCGGGCTCGCCGGGGGCCTTGGCCTGGTCGTCACCCGTACCGCCACGCGCCCGGTCAGGGAGCTGAGCGAGACCGCCGAGCACGTGGCGCGCACGCGCGACCTGAGCCGGCGCATCGAGGCGCGCGGTGGCGACGAGCTGAGCCGGCTGGCCGGCTCCTTCAACACCATGCTCGAGGCGCTCGAGCGGTCGATGCGCTCACAGCGCCAGCTCGTGTCCGACGCGTCGCACGAGCTGCGCACCCCACTGACCAGCGTGCGCACCAACCTCGAGGTGCTGGCCCGGGCGAACGGCACGCTGGGGGAGCCAGAGCGCGCGCGCATGCTGCGCGATGTGACCGGGCAGCTCGACGAGCTGAGCGTGCTGGTGGGCGACCTGGTCGACCTGGCGCGCGACGGCGCTCCCGACGAGCCGCCGGAGGTGGTGCGGCTCGACCTGCTGGTGGGCGACGCGGTAGAGCGCGCCCGGCGCCTGCACCCCGGCCGCGAGATCCGGCTCGAGCTGGCGGAGACGCTCGTGCAGGGCTCGCCCGGGCGGCTCGACCGGGCGGTGTCGAACCTGCTCGACAACGCCGAGAAGTGGAGCCCGCCGGGCACGCCGGTCGAGGTGGTCGTCCGCGACGGGGAGGTCCTCGTGCGCGACCACGGGCCGGGGTTCTCCGGAGAGGACCTGCCGCGCGTGTTCGACCGCTTCTATCGCGCCCGGTCGGCGCGCGGCCTGCCCGGCTCCGGGCTCGGATTGGCGATCGTGCGCCAGGTGGCCGAGGCCCACGGCGGCACCGTGACAGCCGCCAACGCCGAGGACGGCGGCGCCCAGCTGCAGCTGACGCTCGGGCGGGGCTCCTAACAAACGTCCGGCCTGAGGTCGCCCCGCTCACAGCCCACGGCGTTCGGGCCGAACCATCTCTGAGGTCTCTTTATCCCAACGCACGGAGGCGCTGAGTAATGGGTTACAGGGCAGGGATGCTGGCTATCGCGATGGCGCTGGTCGCCGCAGTGCCCGCTCAGGGCGCAAACTATCCGAGCGGAGGCAGCGACTTCGCCGTGGACGTCCAGGGCTGGACGGGCTCGGACACCTCCTGCACGGGCGGCGTGGGCTCGCTGTGCAGCACGTCCACTCCCTACGAGTCGGCGGAGGGCAACCCGCCCGGATCGATTTCCGTGCGGATGTCCACGACGGTCAACGCCGGCGGCACGTTCGTCGGCGCGGGCACCTGGACCTCGCCCGAGTTCACCGTGCCCGCCGGGGATGCGGTCACCGGGGCCACCTTCCAGTACGACCGCCAGCTCGCCCCCAGCAGGCTGCTCAGCCTGGCGCCCCAGAGCGCCGTCAGAGTCGAGCTGGTGGATGTGACGGCAGGTTCCGTCACCACGCTTCTGACCGACGCGCTCACGTCCGCCGACAGCACCTTTGCCACGCGCGGCGCCGGAGCGCCCCCGGGAGCGGTCGTCGCCGGCAACACCTACCGGCTCAGGATCAGGACGAACAACACAACGAGCACAGCGTCGATCGGGGTGCTGGGCCAGGAGAACACCCGCTTCGACAACGTGGTCCTCGCGGTGGACCAGGCCGGTGGCGGTGGCGGAAGCACGCCGATCGTCTCCCCCGGCGTGACCGTGGTGAGGGGCCCGCTGTCAGACAGCCAGATCAGCGCGCTGTTCAATCGCTTCAACGAGAACACCGAGGTCGGTACCGGCCCGGGCGGATCGCTGGTTCCGCTGGCGCAGTGCACGATCGTGGGCACCGCCGGCGCGGACCGGATCAAGGGCACCAGCGGCAATGACGTGATCTGCGGGGTCGGCGGCAACGACATCATCAACGGCGCGGGCGGCATCGACATCATCGACGGCGCCAACGGCAACGACCGGCTGTCGGGCGGTTCCCGCAAGGACAAGCTGATCGGGTTGGCCGGCAACGACCGCCTGAACGGCAACGCCGGCAACGACCGAGCCGGCGGCGGCGCGGGCCGCGATCGGGTCAGCGGAGCCTCCGGTGGGGACCGCCTGGGTGGCGGTCGCGGCCGGGACAGGCTTCTGGGCGGCGCCGGCAAGGACCGCCTCAGCGCCCGCGACGGGGCGCGTGACCTCGTCGACGGCGGTAAGGGGAAGGACCGGGCAACGGTCGACCGCCTGAGGCGCGGGGCGCGTCGAACCCGGGCCCTGCGTGTCACCGATCGGGTGCGTCGCGTCGAGCGGCGCAGCTGACGGGTCCTGTGACCGGCGCGGCCCCGAGGGGC
>JACCSF010000251.1 GCA_013813135.1 Thermoleophilaceae bacterium
CGCGCGTGAGCCCTCCGGCAGCCCCGCGATGCGCTCCTCGGTGACCGCCACGCGGAGCGCGTCGAAGCCCGGCCGCGTGATCGCGTCCAGCGCCTGGTCGCCGCCGCCGACGACGTTCTGCCCGCCGACCACGAACGCCCGCGGCAGCGCGCCGTCGAGGCTGTACACCCGCGCGTCCGGGCCGTCGTAGACCTGCTTCACGCCGGGCTCGGCCGGATAGGGCTGGAAGCGGAGCACCTTCGTGTCGGGCGGCTCGCCGTTCTGCACCGCCTTGCCCTGGAGCAGGTGCGTGACGCCGAGCAGCCGCAGGGCGCGCAGCCCGCGCGGCGTGGGCGCGAGGAAGCGCAGCGGGATGTCGAACAGCCCGGCGGCGACCGTCGATCCGCGGCTGAGCACCTCGCGCCGCCAGAAGCGGTCGTAGCGGAGCATGATCGGCAGGTCGTAGCCGCGCGCCTCGTACAGGCCGAAGCGCATCGGGATGACGTTCTGGGCAATCTCCTCGCTGCTCACGAAGCGGGCCGGGTTGGAGCGCTCGAGGAAGCGGATAGCGGGCGTCTCCGGCACGCTCGCGTACTTCTTGTCGACCGCCGGGTTGAACCCCATGCCGATGTGGAACAGGTCGGCGCACACGAGCAGCACCGCCAGCGCCACGAACGGCGCCGGCGCCAGCCGCTCGCGCAGCCGCAGCGCGACCAGCAGCAGGCCGGTCCCGGCGAACGTCAACCACGAGAACAGCGAGGCGGCCCGGATCACCCCCTCGCCGACGGGGTTGTCCAGGCCGCCGGGCGGATCGGCGAACAGCAGCGCCACCTTCAGCCCTTCACCGATGTCCCCGAACGAGGCGCGCCGGGCCAGCACCATGTAGGCGAGCGGCACCGCCAACAACCCGGCGGCCACGAGCAGCGCGGCGCGCCGGCGCGCCGGCGACAGGCGCCGGGCCTCGGTGAGGTCGTCCAGGCCCCAGCCCGCCAGCAGGGACACCGCGAAGATCGTGAGGATGATCAGGCGCGTGTTGTGCCCCGAGCTGAACGGCGGGATGCGGGTCACGATCTGCACCACCGGCGGGATCCCGATCACCACGGCGAACCAGAGCGCGCCGAACAGCGCGACCGCCCCGCGCTCGGCGTTGCGGCGCAGGATCAGCGCGGCCGCCGTCAGCATCAGCGGCAGCGCTCCCACGTACATCGCGCGCTCGAGCAGGATCGGCCGAATCGGCGTCTGCGTCGGCCTGCCCCAGTAGTCGGGCAGGAAGACGCCCAGCACCTCCTTGGCCTGAAGGTGCACGTCGATCGACTCGCCGGCGCGGTCGCGGGCGTCCGCGGACATCCACAGCAGCTCGCCGAACGGGATCAGGCTGATCGCGGCGAGGGCCATTCCGCCCGCGAGCGCGGCGCAGAAGGCGAGCGCCGGCCTGGCCACGGCGCTGCCGGCGCGGCGCGCCTGCCACAGGCGCAGCAGCGCAAAGGCGCAGGCCGCCAGCAGGGCGTGGAAGCTCGACTCGGGGTGCCCCGCGAGGAACTGCAGGCCGACCACCGCCGCCAGGCCGGCCCCCGCGAGCAGGTCCGGTCTTCGCACGAGGCGGTCCGTGAACAGCAGCAACCATGGGATCAGCGCCCAGACGCCGAGGTTCGGATAGATGATCCAGGTGACCGTCTTGAGGTTCAGGGCGAAGATCAGGCCGGCCAGGAGCGCGCCTCCGAAGCGCATGCCCAGCGCGGCGCGGGCGAACATGAACGTCCCGAACGCGGCGACCCAGAGCTTCATCACGCCGATCCAGCCGAGCGCCGTGGCAAACGGCAGCACGTACGTCGGCAGGCTGTACGGCGAGAAGACCGACGACTGGAGGTTGGCCAGGAAGGGCCGGCCGCCGACGATGTACGGGTTCCACAGCTGGACGTCCGGGAAGCGCTCGGCGTTCGCTCGCAGGAACAGCTGCAGGTGCTCGGTCGAGTCCCCGAGCTCGCCGTTGCTGGGCCTGGTCAGCTCGGCCGGCTTATCGGGCAGCCAGGGCGGCTCGAACCAGAGCGTGTCGCCGCTCGAGAGCGCCTTGCCGGGCAGCAGCCCCGGGCCGAGGAAGACGATCGCGACGATCGCGTACAACAGCGCCGCCGCGACGGCCGGGCGCCGGCGCAGGGCGGCCATCAGGCCGCTGCGTCCCGCCGGCGCCTGCGGCCGACGACCACCGCTGCCGCCAGGGCGATCAGAGCCAGCACGCTGACGATCCACCCCACCCGCCAGGAGAGCGGCTCGTAGGAGAACTCGACGGTGTGCGCGCCGGCCCCGACAGGCACCCCGCGCAGCAGGTAGTCCACCCGCTCCACGCCCACCGGCTTGCCGTCGACCTTGGCCTTCCACCCCGGGTAGTGGTTGTCGCTCAGGACCACCAGCGCCGGGCCGTCGGAGCTCGCGCGGATGACGACGCGCTCGGGTTCGTAGCGCACGATCCGCGCCGTGCCGGCGCCGCTTGCCCGCTCGGGCAGGTCGCCGATGCGCTTCTCGGTCACCGCGGACTCGAGCGGGTCGAAGTCGGGCGACGTCACGGCGGCAAAGGCCTCGTCGTCACCGGCGACGACCTGCTGCGCCGGCACCACGAATGCCCGCGGCAGGGCGTCCTCCACGCGGTAGAGGCGGGCGTCGGGGCCATCGTAGGTGAGCCGCACGCCGTCGGCCCGCAGCGGCTCGTCGTTGGGGGACTGCTGCAGGTCGGTGACGCCCAGCAGCCGCAGCGTGCGCAGGCCGGCCGGGGTGAGCCGGCGCAGCGCGAGCGGGGTGTCGAGCAGGCCCTTGGCCACCGAGGACGACTCCGGCGAGACCTGGGAGCGCCAGATGCGGTCGAAGCGGCGCATGATCGGCAGGTCGTAGCCGCGCGCCTCATAGAGCTCGAACTTGAACGGGATGACTGTCTGCGGGATCGGCTCCATGCTCACGAAGCGAGCGGGCCTGCGCAGCTCGAGCTCGCGGATCGACCCGGTGGCGGGCTGCTCGGCCCACTTGCGGTCGATCGACGGGTTGTAGCCCATGCCCGCGTGGAAGAGGTCGATGCACACGACCAGCAGCGCCAGAGCCACGAACGGCGTCGCCGCCAACCGCCCGCGCAGACGCAGCGCGATCAGGGCGAAGCCGGCGCCCGCCACCACGACCCACTCCAGCAGTGAGGCCAGCCGGATCACGTCGCCGGCGGGCAGGCACGGGCTCACGCAGGTGCGCCCGCCGGTCCAGTTGAGCGTGGCCCCGGGCGGCGTGGCGAAGCCCCAGGCGACCTCGAGCGCGTCGCCGAAGACGCTCAACGTGGTCCGGCCCGCGCCGAGCACGAACACGACCGGCACCAGCGCCAGGATCGCGGCCGCCGCGAGCGCCGGCCGGCGCGCCCGACGGGACCAGGTGGCCGACGTGAGCTCGTCGAGTCCCCAACCGGCGAGCAGGGCCAGCGCGAGCACGAACAGCACGCTCAGCCGGCTGTTGTGGCCCGACGAGAAGATCGGCAGCCGCGTGACGATCTGCAGGAACGGCGGGATCCCGAACAGGACCGCCAGCCACAGCGCGCCGAACAGCGCGATGGCGACGCGCTCGAGCGAGGGGCGGCGGATCAGGGCGATCGCCGCCAGCATCAGCGGCAGCGCCCCCGCATAGAAGGCGCGGTCGAGCACGAACAGCTTGATCGGGGTCCCGGTCGCCCGGCCCCAGTAGTCGGGCAGGAACATCCCCAGCGCGAAGTCCCGCGCGACCGGCTGGTTGTCCACGGCGTCGCCCATGCGGTCGCGCAGGTCGGCCGAGTTCCAGAGCAGCTCGGCGAACGGCACGATCACCAGTGCCGCCAGCGCCAGCCCGCCGGCCGTGGCGACGCAGAAGGCCAGCAGCGTTCGCAGCGAGCGCGCCGCCCGCGGGTTCGCGCGGCGTTCCGCCACCAGGCGCAGCACGAGGAAAGCGGCGGTGGCCAGCATTGCGTGGAAGCTCGATTCGGGATGCCCGGCGAGCAGCTGCAGTCCGATCACCGCGGCCAGGCCGGCACCCGCCAGCAGATCCGGTCTTCGCACGAGGCGGTCGGTCAGCAGCAGCAGCCACGGGATGAACGTCCACACGCTCATGTGCGGGTACGAGATCCACGTGACCATCCAGAGGCTGAAGCCGTAGACCAGCCCCGCCGTGAGCGCCCCACCGAAGCGCATGCCGAGCGCCCGGCCGAGCAGGAACATCCCGAAGCTCGCGACCCACAGCTTCATCACGGCGATCCAGCTCAGGGCCGTCCAGAAGGGCAGCACATAGGCGGGCAGGCTGTAGATCGAGAAGACCGCCGACTGGGCGTTGGCGAGGAACGGCCGGCCGCCGACGATGTAGGGGTCCCAGAGCGGGATGTCGGGAATCCGCTTCGCGCCGTAGTGCAGGAAGGGCTGGAGCTGGCCGGGGGCGTCGCCCAGCTCGGGGTTGCTCGGCAGCCGCAGCTCGGCCGGCTTGATGCCGGCCCAGGGCGGCTGGAACCAGAACATGTCGGAGTTCGACAGCGTCTTGCCCGGCAGCAGAGCCGGGCCGACCATCAGCAGCGCCAGCACCGCGTAGATGAGCGCGGCGGCCAGGACCGGCCGCCGGCGCAGCGCGGTGAAGACGCTCATCGCCTGCGCCGCCTCAGGCCGAGCAGCGCGAGTCCGGCGACAGCGAACAGGGCCGCGGCGCTGACGATCCAACCGGCGCGCCAGCTCGCCGGTTCGTAGCGGAGCTCCACCGTATGAGAGCCGGCGGGCACCTGGACGCCGCGCAGCAGGTAGTCCACCCGCTCGATCGGCGCGTCGCGGCCGTCGACGGTGGCCTTCCAGCCCGGGAAGTAGACGTCGGTGAGCACGAGCAGGGCGGGCCCCGCCGCGTTTGCCTCCGCGACGACCTCGTCGCGGCCGTACTCGGTCAGCTTCGCCGGCCCGGCCGATGACAGCCGGGGGCTCACGCCCCCGGACCCCCGTGAAGATTGGCGGGCCTGGGGCAGTGCGGGCAATTTGCGCTCGGTCACGGCCACGCGGCGCTTGTCCAGAGTCGGGTCGGTGATCGCCGCCAGCGCGGCGTCCTCCCCCTCCACCGTGCGCTGGCGGTCCACCAGGAACGCCCGCGGCAGGGCGCCGCTGTTGCGGTACACGCGGGCGTCCGCGCCCTCGTAGGCCAGGCGCAGCCCCGGCAGCCGCAGCGGCTCGCCGGGGGGGTCCTGCATCACGTCGGCCACGCTGAACAGGTTGAGCGTGCGCAGCGCCCTCGCGTTCGGCAGCGCGAACGCCGTCGGCGGCACCACCTCGCCGGCCGGCCCGACCTCGGCGCGCCACAGCTTGTCGTAGCGCTTCTCGACCGGGAAGTCGTACCCGCGCGCGTCGTAGAGGTCGTAGCGCATCGCCAGGTCCACCCCCAGGGGCTGCTGGGCCCCCGCCTCGCCCATCCCGGCGAAGCGCTGCGGCGAGCGTGACTGCAGGTAGCTGATCGCCCCCGTGGCGGGCTGCTCCGCGTGGTCGATCGGGATGGCCGGGTTGAAGCCCATGTTGGCGCGCAACAGGTCGGCGGTCACCAGTCCCACCGCGAGAGCGGCGATGGCGGCGACACCGAGGCGCGCGCCACGCGGGACGCCGAGCCCCAGGGCCACCACGGCCAGCCCCGCTCCAGCCAGGACCAGCCACTGCAGCAGCGCGCTCAGCCTGACGATCGGGGCCACCCCCGCGAGCTCGGCGACCGAGGAGGCCTTCGGGGGATCCTGGAAGGCCCAGGCCACCTTGAGCGCCGGCTTCAGCACACCCAGGTCGATCGTGCCGGCCACAACCAGCCAGGCGAACGGGAAGCAGAAGATCGCCGCCGCGGCGCCGAGCGCCAGGCGGCGCCGCACGGGCCTGGCGCGCTCGCCGCCCGTCAGCTCGTCCAGCCCCCAGCCCGCCAGCAGCGCCAGGGCCATCAGCACGAAGATCACCATGCGCCCGTTGTGGGCGGTCCGGAAGCCGGGCAGCTCGACGATCGCGTCCGCGATCGGGCCGGCGCCGAGCACCAGGATCATCGTGATCGCCGCGAAGACCGCAACCGCCACGCGCGTGAGCGTGGGCCTGAGAATCAGCGCCACCGCGGCGAGCATCAAGGTGATGCCGCCCGCGTAGTAGCCGCGGTTGCTCACGAATGGGGCTATGGCGGTCTGGGTGGGGCGCCCCCAGTAGTCGCTCAAGAAGAATGCGCCGAGGAACTGGCTCGAGCTGAACGAGGGCGGACGCCCCAGCCGGCGCTCGTAGTCGCCCGAGTGCACGAAGAACTCCAGCAGCGGCAGCAGCATCAGCGCCGCCAGGGCGGTGCCGAGGACCACGCCGGCCGCGTAGGCCGCGCCGGGACGCAGCAGCGCGCTGCGCTCGCGCCCGCCCCGCCACCACGCGAGCAGAGCTCGGAAGGCGAACCAGACGGTGGTGACCACCATCACGTGGAAGCTCGTCTCGGGGTGGCCGCCGAGGAACTGCAGGCCGACCAGCCCCGCCAGGCCGGCCACCAGCAGCGGTTCCGGGCGGCGGATCAGCAGCTCGGTTAGAAGTAAGAGCCACGGGATCAGCGGGAAGATGTTCGTCAGCGGCCAGGCCAGCCAGACCACGAAGAAGGTCCCGAAGGCGAACACGACGCCGGCGAACAGCGCCCCGCCGAAGCGCATCCCGAGGGCGCGCGCGAACAGGAACATCCCGAACGCGCCCACGAACAGCTTGAGCGCGGCCATGACGGCCAGCGATTTCCACAGCGGCAGTACGTACGCGGGCGCGCTGAACGGCGAGAACACCGCGGACTGCGCGTCGGCCAGGTAGGGCCGGCCCGCCATGATGTGCGGGTTCCAGAGCGGCACGTCCGGCAGCGCGTCGCGCGTGTACTGGAAGAACGGCTGAAAGACCGCGACCGCGTCGGCCAGCTCGAAGTTGCTGCCGTAGAGACGCACGCCGTCCGGCCTCGAGGCGGTCCACGGAGTGGCGCTCCAGAGCCCGTCGCTGCTCGACAGGGTGCGCCCCGGCAGGAGCCCCTCACCCACCATGACCAGCGACAGGACCGCGTAAAACAGGGCGGCGCACAGCACCGGCCGGGCGGTCCACCAGCGCATCCAGCGCCCCGGGCGCCCGTCCGTGCCCCGCGCCGCCGCGGGCGCGGATGGGGAGTGCGTGGACGGGGGCACCGGGCGCGAGAATAGCCGTCGAACCGCAGCGCCGGTCGCGGTTGCGGCGTTACTCTGAGGTCGCCTATGGAGGACTGGACCTACCAGGAGCATTACGACATGGAGGACCGCCACTGGTGGTTTAGGTCGCGCCGGCGAGTGATCTGGGCGCTGATTCACCGCGCCGAGCCGCCGGCATCCCCTCGCATCCTCGATGCCGGCTGCGGCACCGGGCGCAACCTGATGGATTTCCAGGCGCTCGGGCCGGCCGAGGGCGTGGACCTGTCCACGGAGGCGATCGAGTTCTGCCAGCGGCGCGGGCTCCACGGCGTGCGCGAGGCGCCGATCGAGCAGCTGCCCTACGAGGACGGCCGCTTCGACCTGCTCTTTGCCACCGACGTGATCGAGCACCTGCCCGACGACGGTCCCGCCCTGACCGAGCTGCGGCGGGTGGCCGCACCGGGGGCGTCGCTGATCATCACGGTGCCCGCCTACTCCTGGCTCTGGAGCCAGCACGACACGTCTTGGCATCACTACCGCCGCTACACGCGCCGCCTGCTGCGCGAGCGGGTGACCGCCCACGGCTGGGAGCCCGCGGTGACGAGCTACTTCTACAGCACGATGCTGCCGCCGGTTGCGGTAGTGCGCACGCTGCAGCGCTTGCGCTCCAACGGCAACGGCAAGTCCGACCTGCACCTGTCGCCGGGCTCACTCGACCGCTGGCTCGAGCTGCCGGTGCGCGGCGAGGCGAAGCTGATCGAGCGCGGGGCCTCGCTGCCCGCGGGCGTGTCGCTCGGGATGGTATGCACGGTCCGCTGAGCCGGGATTCGCAGCCGCTCGTATCCGTCGTCGTACCGGTCTTCAACGAGGAGCAGGTGCTGCCAGACCTGCACGAACGGCTGAAGTCGTCGCTGGGAGAGCTCGACGGCGGCTACGAGATCGTCTACGTGGACGACGGATCGAGCGACCGCTCGGCGGAGCTGGCGGCGGGCTGGGCGCGCAGCGAGGACAACGTCGTGTTCGTGCAGCTGTCGCGCAACTTCGGCATGGAGATCGCCATGTCGGCCGGCCTCGACCACGTGCGCGGCGCCTACACGGTGCTGATGCACGCCGACCTGCAGGACCCGCCCGAGCTCATCCCGGACATGCTGCGCAGCGCCGCGGAGGAGGAGGCCGACGTGGTCTTCGCGCGGCGCATCGGCCGCGACGAGAGCCGCGCGAAGCGCCTGCTCGCGACCGGCTTCTACGCGATGATGCGGTCGCTGGCGCGGGTGCCCTACCAGGGCCAGGCCGGGGACTTCCGGCTGATGTCGCGGCGCGTGACCGACACGCTGCGGACGATGCCCGAGCGGCGCCGCTTCCTGCGCGGCATGGTCGCCTGGGTCGGCTTCAAGCAGGTGCCGATCGAATACCGGCGCGCGGGGCGCAAGGCGGGCGGCGGGGCGTCATACCCCGCGCTCTTCAGGCTCTCGCTCGAGGCGCTCACCTCGTTCTCCGACGTGCCGCTCAACATCGCCACGTACGTCGGGGCGCTGAGCGCCACCGCCAGCGGCCTGGCCGGGTTCGCCGTGCTGGTGCTCACCATCACGGGCACGCTGACCGCCTCGACCACCGTGTGGATCCTCGTGGCCGTGCTGTTCCTCGGAGGCATTCAGCTGATGAGCATCGGCGTCCTGGGCCGCTACCTGGCCCACGTCCACGATCAGGTGCTGGAGCGCCCGCTGTACCTCGTGTCGCGCGTGGTGGCCCGGCGCGAGGAGGAGGTTCCCGCCGACCGACCGCCCGTCTCCTCGCAGTGGCCAGCGACCCCGGACTCCTAGAGGCGCCCCGGGACACGACGCTGCGGCGGGGGCTGCTCGCCGTCGCGGCGCTGGCCGCCCTCGGGCTGGCACTGCGGATCTGGTTCCTGCTCGACGTGACCGGCGACAGCTCGCTCGTCGGCGACGGGCTCGAGTACCTGGGCCTCGCCGACGGGATCGCCGATGGGCGCGGCTACGTCAGCCCGTTTACCCAGCCAGGGGCCGAGGCGGTGCCCTCGGCGCACAAGCCCCCGCTCTACCCGCTGCTGCTGGCGATCGTCTCGGCGCTCGGCGGCAGCGGCCACGTGCCGTTCCAGGTCGCCTCCGCGCTGGTGGGCACCGCCACGGTGGTGGTCTGCGCCGTGCTGGCCGGCCGCGTCGCAGGGCCGCGGGCTGCCATCCTGGCCGCGGCGCTGGGCGCCGCCTACCCCGTGTTCCTGGTGGCGGACGCCTCGCTGCGCGCGGAGTCGCTCTATGGCCTCTGCATCGCGCTCGCGCTGCTGGCCGCCTACCGCGCCTGGGAGAGCCCGACCGCGTGGCGCCTGGTGGCGCTGGGCGTGATCGTCGGGCTGGCCACGCTGGCGCGCAGCGAGGGCCTGGCGCTGCTGGTGCTGGTGGCCATGCCGATCGTGTGGATCCGCGGGCGGCCCGGGCGCGGCTGGCGGCTCGCCGTGGTCACCGCGGCCTGCGTCCTGACGCTTGCGCCCTGGCTGATCCGTTGCTGGATCGCGTTCGACGAGCCGGTCTTCATCTCCACCAACTCCGGGGACCTGATCGCCGGCGCCAACTGCGCCGACGTCTACTCGGGCACCCACATGGGCAGCTGGTCGTTCGCGTGCGCGACCGGCGCCACAGGCGCAAACGAGGCGGAGGTCGCGGCCAAGCTGCGCGAGCGCGGGCTGGACTACGCCCGCGACCACGCGGGGCGGCTCCCGGTGGTCATGGCCGCCCGCGCGCTGCGCCCGTGGGGCTTCTACGACCCGGATGGCGAGGTCAGCGGCAAGACGCTCGGCGAGGGTCGGTCGAAGACCGCCAACTGGGCCGGGCTGGTGGCCTGCTGGGCGCTGCTGGCGCTGGCGGTGCTGGGCTTCGTGGCGCTACGCCGGCGCGGCCAGCCGCTGTTCATCCTGGCGGCACCGTTCGTGGCGGTCGTGCTGGTGAGCGTGACCTCGTACGGGATCCTGCGCTTCCGGGCGCCCGCGGACGTGGCGCTGGTGGTGCTGGGGGCGGTGGGAATCGATGCGCTGCTGCGCGGGCGGGCCGCGCGCACAGCGGCAACCAGGAGCTAGTTGAAGTGCCTACGGACTTAGTGAACGGTTGAGGGTCGTCCGGCCCCCGTCGGAAGGTGCGGTCACCACAACTGCGCCACCGAAGGAGGCCGGACATGGAAGACCGTAGGTGCAAGCTCGGATTGCAGGGCCGCTGGGAGCTCGTTGCGTTGATCGAGCAAGGCGCGACGTTCAGGCAGGCCGCGGCCTGCCTGGGCGTCGCGCCGGCGACGGCGCATCGCTGGTGGCAGCGCTGGCGGGCGGCCGACGAAGCGGATCGTCGTTCGGTTGCGTGTCTGCGCACGCGCTCGACGCGGCCGCGGTCTTGCCCTTGGGCGCTCAGCGCCGAGCAGGAGCGAGAGATCCTCGACGCGCGCGCCAAGACGAACTGGGGGCCGATGCGGCTGACCTTCCTCACAGGGCGCCATCGGTCGACGATCTGGAAGGTGCTTAAGCGCCACGGTGTCTCTCGCCAGCGGCGGACCCAGCGGCCCCAGACCACCCGCCGTTACGAGTGGACGGAAGCAGGGGCGCTGTTGCACATCGATGCGTTCGAGCTGCCGAAGTTCGAAGTGCCTGCCACTGGGCCCACGGCGACCGCTCTGATCGCCACCGCACCCGCCGGGCGGGCAAGGTCAAGGTGATCGGGGTGATCGACGACCACACCCGCCTCGCCTACTGCGAGATCCACTCGGCCGAGAACAAGCACAGCGTCTCGATCACGCTGCGCCGCGCCGCGCGCTGGTTCTCAGAGCAGGGCTGCGGCCCCGTCGAGGCGGTCATGTCCGACAACGCGAAGTGCTACACGGTCAGTCACCCGTTCCGCGACGCGCTTAGCGACCTCGGCGCCCGCCACATCCGCATCCCGCCCCACACCCCGCGCTGGAACGGCAAGATCGAACGCTTCTTCGGCACCCTCGACACCGAATGGGCGCACAGCCACGTCTGGCGCTCATCCACCGAACGCGACCGCGCCCTGGCATCCTTCCTCA
>JACCSF010000255.1 GCA_013813135.1 Thermoleophilaceae bacterium
GGAAGTCGAACGCGCGCGGCGTCGTCGCCGGCCTCACGCGCTTCGTGACCGCCGGGCACATCGCCCGCGCGGCGCTGGAGGCGACCGCCTTCCAGAGCCGCGAGGTGGTCGAGGCGATGAACTCGGATTCCGGCGTGGCGCTCGAGTCGCTCAAGGTGGACGGCGGCATGGTCGGCAACGACCTGCTGATGCAGTTCCAGGCCGACCTCCTCGGCGTGCCGGTGATCCGGCCCAAGGTGCCGGAGACGACGTCGCTGGGCGCCGCCTACGCGGCGGGGCTCGCGACGGGCTTCTGGGGCGAGGTCGAGGACCTGCGCGAGAACTGGGTCGAGGACAACGGCGGCTGCTACATCGTGCCGGCCTTCTCGGGCCTGTTCGCGCCGTACTGGAAGTCCAACGCGCGCGGCGTCATCGCGGGGCTCACCCGCTACGTCAACGCCGGCCACATCGCGCGGGCGACGCTCGAGGCGACGGCCTACCAGAGCCGTGAGGTCGTCGAGGCGATGGACGCCGACTCGGGCGTGGCGCTGGAGTCGCTCAAGGTCGATGGCGGCATGGTCGGCAACGACCTGCTGATGCAATTCCAGGCGGACCTGCTCGGCGTCCCGGTGATCCGGCCGAAGGTGCCGGAGACGACCTCGCTCGGCGCCGCCTACGCCGCCGGGCTCGCTACCGGCCTCTGGAACGAGGTCGAGGACCTGCGCGAGAACTGGGTCGAGGACAACGGCGGCTGTTACATCGTGCCGGCGTTCTCGGGGCTGTTCGCGCCGTACTGGAAGTCCAACGCCCGCGGCGTCGTCGCGGGCCTCACCCGCTACGTCAACGCCGGGCACATCGCCCGGGCTACTCTCGAGGCCACGGCCTACCAAAGCCGTGAGGTCGTCGAGGCGATGGACGCCGACTCGGGCGTGGCGCTCGAGTCGCTCAAGGTCGACGGCGGCATGGTCGGCAACGACCTGCTCATGCAGTTCCAGGCCGATTTGCTCGGCGTGCCGGTGATCCGGCCGAAGGTGCCGGAGACGACCTCGCTCGGGGCCGCCTACGCCGCCGGGCTCGCCACCGGGTTCTGGAACGAGGTCGAGGACCTGCGCGAGAACTGGGTGGAGGACAAGCGCTGGGAGCCCACGATGGACTCGGCGAAGCGCGACGAGTACTACGGCTACTGGAAGAAGGCGGTCACGCGGACGTTCGACTGGTTCGACGCCGACGACGACTGAGATCGCGGCCGTCGCGGGCGGGCACACGCATGCGGATCAGGTCCAGGGGAGCTCGGCGCGCGCGGCCCAGTACGCCGCCGGCTCCTCGACGAGGCCGGCGAGCCGCTGCTCGAGCTTGTCATCCCAGGCGAGGTCGAGCGCAGCCAGGTTGCTTTCGAGCTGTGCGACTGTCGCCGCCCCGCTGAGTACGACGTCTGCCCAAGGCCGTGCGAGCGCCGCCCCGAGCGCGACTGCGTCCTCGCTCGCGCCCCGCTCGCGAGCCGTCGCAGCGAGCGTCTGGTCGGCGCCCCGCGCGGCGAGCCGCCCGTTGGCGAGCGCCTCCTTGACCAAGACCCGGAGTCCGGCTTCGTGTGCGCGCGCGAGCGACACCTCGGCTGAGCGCTCATAAAGGTTCCAGGTCGCCTGCACGGCGTCGAAGCCGCCCGTGGCCAGGGCCCGCTCGATCGTGGCCGCCTGCTCTGGACCCGTGACAGTGAGGCCGACGCGGATCCCGCGGGCGCGTAACGCGTCGAGCTCCTGGCGCACCGCGGGGTCGTCCAGCACGCCGCTGTCGAGGGTGGCCGAGTGGATCTGGTAGACCCCCACGTGGTCGCCGAGCAGCTCGCGCGTCTCGCGCCATTGCGTTCGGAAGTGCTCGACCGACAGGTCCTTGACCTCGTGCTCGGGCACGTCGACGCGCCAGCCGGCGGTGTAGCGATAGCCCCACTTCGAGCTTACGGTGACGTCCCCCGGCTGCAGTCCGCGGCGCGCGAGCCACGACGCGAGGAAGGCCTCGGCGCGACCGTACGAGCGCGCGGCGTCGAGCCACCGCACACCGCCCTCGTAGGCGGCGTCGAGCACCGCATGCGCCATGCGCTCCATCCGCTCGACGTTCGAGTCGGCGACGTCCTCGTCGTGGCCGAGGTTGATGTACGCGGGCCGCCCGAGCGCGGCGAGGCCGAGCGCGATCTGCGCGTCAGGCATGCGCAAAGCCTATGGGCCGCCGCTCGAGGCTGAGCCGCCGGTCTCAGGCACCGTGCTCAACTAGGATTGACGCGGTGCCAACCCTCCAGGCCGAGCTGCTGGTGATCGGCGGCGGCGCCACCGGCGCCGGTGTAGCCTGGGACGCGGCACTGCGAGGGTTCGACGTCGTGCTCGTCGACCGGGCCGACCTCGCCGAGGGGACCAGCGGGCGCTTCCACGGCCTGCTGCACTCGGGGGGCCGTTACGTCGTCAAGGACCCGGTGGCCGCCAAGGAGTGCGTCGCGGAGAACGCGATCCTGCGCCGCGTGATCCCCGATTGCATCGAGGACACCGGCGGGCTCTTCGTGACCACGCCCGACGACGATCCCGCCTACGGGGACCGGTTCCTCGCGGGCTGCCGCGCGTGCAGCCTGCCCGCCGAGGAGATCGACGTCGCCGAGGCGCTGCGCCGCGAGCCGCGGCTGAACCCTGGGATCCGGCGCGCGTTCCTCGTGCCCGACGCGTCGATCGACGCATGGAAGACCGTCTGGTCGCTCGCCCGCGGCGCCTCGGCGCACGGGGCGCGGATTCTGCCCTATCACCGCGTAATCGACCTGCATCGCGAGGAGGATGCGGTCACGGGCGCACGCGTGCGCAACGAGCACACCGGGGAGGAGCTCGACATCGAGGCGGGATTCACGATCAACGCCTCGGGCGCTTGGGCGGCGCAGATCGCTCACATGGCCGGGATCGAGGGCGTCGGTGTCATACCCGGCAAGGGGATCATGATCGCCATGAACCATCGGCTGGTGAACACGGTGATCAACCGCTGCACGATGCCGGCGGACGGCGACATCCTCGTGCCGATCCGGACCGTCAGCGTGATCGGCACGACCGACAGCCGCTCTGCGGACCCCGACGAGATCCCGGTCACGCAGGCCGAGGTCGACCAGATGCTGGACGACGGCGAACGCCTCGTGCCGGGATTTCGCGAGGCCCGCGCGCTGCGCGTATGGGCCGGCGTCCGCCCGCTCTTCCAGGACGAGAAGGCCGGCGCGGTGGCCGACACGCGCGACGTGAGTCGCACGCACGCCGTCGTCGACCACCGCGAGCGCGACGGCGTCGCCGGCCTGCTCACGATGTCCGGGGGCAAGCTCACGACGCTGCGCCTCATGGCCCAGGACATCGTGGACGCGATGTGCGCCCAGCTCGGAGCCGAGCGTCCCTGCCGCACGCACGCCGAGCGTCCCCCCGGCAACGAGGACGGGGAGCCGTACAGCCTCGGCTCGAGGCTGCGGCGAAGGGAGGCGACGCTGCAGGACGAGCAGCTCATCTGCGAATGCGAGCTGATCGGCCGCAGCCGTCTCGAGCAAGCCATGCGCCGGCGGGGCACGACCGACCTGGACGACATCCGGCGCAGCATGCGCCTGGGCATGGGCCCCTGCCAGGGTGGGTTCTGCATCTACCGGGCAACGGGGATCCTGCACGGCGTCGGGCGCCTCGACGGCGCCGAGGCCTCCGCCTCGCTGCACGGCTTCCTGGAGGAGCGCTGGAAGGGCGTCTGGCCGATCCTCTACGGCGACCAGCTGCGCCAGGCGCGCCTGGACGACTGGATCTTCCAGGGACTGCTCGACGTCGAGCACCTCCCCGACGGAGAGCTGGCGGCGTGAGCCATCACGACGTCGTCGTGGTCGGCACCGGCCTGGCCGGGCTGACCGCCGCCGTGCGCCTCGCCGAGGACGGCGCGCGCGTCCTCGTGCTGGCCAAGGGAGTCGGCGCGACGCACCTGAGCGCGGGCACCATCGACGTCCTCGGCTACGCCCCCGAGCGGGTCGATCGGCCCGCCGAGGCGCTCGGCGCGCTCGTCGACGCCCGGCCCGGACACCCCTACGCGCTCGTGGGCGCCGGCGGCGTGGCCGCGGCCGTCGACTGGTTCAAGGCGCGCATCGCGGCCGGCCCTCTGGCTCCCTACGCGTATGCCGGGGGCGTGGAGGAGAACCTCCTGCTGCCGACCGCGGTCGGAGTGGCGCGTCCGTCCGCGGTTGTGCCGGAGACGATGGCGGGCGGCGACCTCCGGCGCGACGCCGCGATCTGCATCGTCGGCTTTCGGGCGCTGAAGGACTTCCACCCGGCGCTGGCAGCCGACATGCTCACGCGCGCCGGAGTGCGGGCTCGCGGCGTCGAGCTCGACCTCGTCCCCGAGGGCCGCGTCGATGTCAACGCGCTCGGGTTCGCACGCGCCTTCGACGCCCCCGCGTTCAGAGCCGAGGTCAAGGCGCAGGTGGTCGCTCAGCTCGGAGTCGAGGAGCGGGCCGCATTCCCGGCCGTGCTCGGCATCGCCGACCCGCACGGCGCGTGGACCGAGCTCGAGCACGGGCTCGGCCGCGCGGTGTTCGAGATCCCCACGCTGCCCCCGTCGGTCCCGGGCATGCGCGTCCACAAGAGCCTGCACGAGACGCTGCGCCGGGCGGGCGGGCGCGTCATCCTCAACGCGGTAGTCACTGGAGCCGAGCACCGAGGCGGGCATGTCAGCGCGCTCCGCATCCGTGTCGGGTTGCGCGAGGAGCGCCGCGGTGCCGACTGGGTCGTGCTCGCCACGGGAGGGCTCGCGTCGGGGGGCATCGAGCTCGACTCGCGCTGGAAGGCGCGCGAGACCGCGCTGGGCTTGCCCGTGACCGGCGTGCCCGAGCCGGGCGCAGAGCGCTTCCGTCCGGGCTACTTCGAAGACCACCCGATGGCCCGCGCCGGCGTGGCGGTGGACCACGGGCTGCGGCCCGTCGACGGCGGCGGCGAGCGGCTGTACGAGAACGTCCTGGTCGCGGGGGCGACGCTCGCCGGGGCCGAGCCGTGGCGGGAGAAGTGCGGCGACGGACTGAGCCTGTCAACCGGGTACCGCGCGGCGGAGCTCGTCCTCGCGGCATCGACCGCCGCCGGCGCCGCGGCAGGAGTCGCGGGGAGCTGATCGCGATGACCGCCCACGACGGCCACGACGTGCTCGGCGACCTCATGCGCGCATCGCTCGACCACTGCGTCAAGTGCACGATCTGCGAGACGTTCTGCCCGGTCTCAAACGTCACGCCGCTGTTCCCCGGGCCGAAGTACGCCGGACCGCAGGCCGAGCGCTTCCGCATCGACGACGAGCCGTCGCCCGACGCCTCCCTTGACTATTGCTCGGGCTGCGGGATCTGCACCCAGGTGTGCCCCCAGGGCGTCCACATCGCCGAGATCAACACGCGCGCCCGGGCGCAGCTGAAGGCCACCCAGGGGGTCCGGCTCCGCGACCGGATCCTGGCCCGCCCGACCCTCGCGGGACGGCTCGGGACGCCGGTGGCGCCGATCGCCAATTGGAGCCTGGGCAACAGGCTGCTTCGGCTGGCGGCGGAGAAGACGCTCGGGATCCACCACCGGGCGCCCATGCCGCGTTTCGCCGGGCGCACCTTCCAGCGCTGGGCGCGCCGTCACTCGGCGCCGGCGGCGGCTGGGCGTCGCGTCGCCTTCTTCCACGGCTGCGGCACCAACTACTACGAGCCGCGGCTCGGCGAGATGACGGTGGGGCTGCTCGAGCACAACGGGCTCGCCGTCGAGGTGCCCAAGCAGGACTGCTGCGGTCTGCCGCTGCAGTCCAACGGCCTCTTCGACGACGCCCGCGGCTACGTCCACCGGCTGGCGGCCCGTCTCGCTCCCTATGCCCGCGAGGGTGTCGACATCGTCGCGACATCGACCAGTTGCAGCCTGATGCTCAAGCGCGAGGCGCTCGAGATCCTCGGCATGAGCGACGACCCGGACCTGCAGGTCGTGTCGGAGCGGGTATTCGACATCTGCGAGTACCTGCTCGCGATGCGCGAACGAGGCGAGCTGAAGCTCGACTTCCAGCCGCTGCCCGAGACCGTCACGTATCACGCGCCGTGCCAGCAGCAGGGCCACGGCATCGGCAAGCCGGCGCTCGACCTGCTCGCCCTCATCCCGGAGCTTCGGACGATCGAGACGGGTGCGTCCTGCTGCGGCGTCGCCGGCACCTACGGGCTCAAGCGCGAGAAGTACGACATCGCGATGAAGGTCGGCGACGGGCTCTTCGCCGAGATCGCGGCCGCTGCTCCGGACCGGGCCGTGTGCGACTCCGAGACCTGTCGCTGGCAGATCGAGCACGCGACCGGGGTGCGCGCGGTGCATCCTGTCGAGGTGCTCCACCGTGCGTCAGGCCTGGCCTGAGCGCTCCGTGGTAGGCCTGGTCATCGTCTCCCACAGCGCGGCGCTGGCCGACGGCGTCATGGAGCTCGCCCGGGAGATGGGCGGCGGCGACGTGGCCATCGAGGCGGCCGGCGGGATGGAGGGTGGCGAGATCGGCACGGATGCCGAGCGCGTGCGCCAGGCGGTCGAGCGGGTCCGCTCGCCCGATGGCGTGCTCGTCCTCATGGACCTCGGGAGCGCCCTGATGAGCGCCGAGATGGCGACGGAGATGGCCGAGCCGGGCGGTGGGCCCATCCTGCTCTCGGAGGCGCCGCTCGTGGAGGGCGCCGTGGCCGCGGCGGCCCTGGCGGGGGCCGGCGCGTCGCTGGAGGAGGTGGCCCGCGAGGCGCGCGGCGCGCTGCGGATGAAGACCGAGCAGCTGGGGGTGGAGGAGCCCGAGCGCGAGGAAGCGCCCCCCACCGAGGAGGACGGCCCCGCGGTCGAGTTGCGCCTGCGCGTTCAGAACCGGCTCGGCCTGCACGCACGCCCCGCGGCGCGTTTCGTGGGCGCGCTCGGCGGCCTCGACGCCCGGGTCGAGGTCTCCAACGCGACCCGCGCCCGCGGGCCGGCGGACGGGCGCAGCCTGACCGGTCTCGTGACCCTCGCGGTGGCCCAGGGCGACGAGATCGTCATTCGCGCGCGCGGGCCGCAGGCCGCCGAGGCGCTCGACGCCCTGCGCGCGCTCGCGGCGGAGAACTTCGGGGACGCGGTGGACCAGCCGGCCGCCGGGGACACCGCGGACGGGGCGCCTCCGACTGGGGCAGCCGAGACACCCGGTGCCGGCACGCGGCTGCGCGGTGTGCCGGCCTCGCTGGGCATCGCGATCGGGCCCGCACGCCGCCTGCAACCGCGCGAGCCCGTCATCAAGGACGACGATCAGGCAGGCACCCCAGCCGACGAGCGTGCGCGGCTCGACGCGGCCCGCGCCGCGGCAGGGAAGCAGCTCGAGGAGATTCGCGCCACGGTCGAGGCCCGTGGCGGCGCTGCGGCGGCGGACATCTTCAGCGCGCATGCCGTGCTCCTGAACGACGCCGCCATCACCGAGCCGGCCCTGCGGAGCATCGAGGAGGGGGCCGGCGCGGCGCGCGCCTGGCAGGCCGCAGCGGAGCAGGCGGCCGCGGCGTTCCGGGCTCTCGACGATCCGCACCTTCGCGAGCGGGGGGTCGACGTGGAGGACGTGTCCGCGCGGGTCCTCACCCAGCTTGGCTGCACGCCCTCGGCGACGGCGCTGGAAGGCCCGGGCATCGTCCTGGCGGACGAGCTCACGCCGGGCGATGCGGCGGGCCTCGATCCCGGCGACGCGTGGGCGATCGCCACGGCCCGCGGCGGGGCCACGGCGCACGCGGCCATCCTCGCGCGCGCGCTCGGAATCCCCGCCGTGGTCGGCTTGGGCGAGGCGCTCCTGGGGATCCCGGAGGGCACGCCGCTGGTGCTCGACGGGGAGG
>JACCSF010000311.1 GCA_013813135.1 Thermoleophilaceae bacterium
GAGGAGAGTGTCGAGGTCGGCGTCCATCGTGGCCTCCAGGTCGACGGTGCTCTAGACACCGCCGACTTCGGCCTCTCTGCCAACAACCCCTCCACAACCGCACCAGCCGTGGAATCAACCATCTAGCCGGCCGCGCCTGGAGCGACCTTCTCCCACAGCTCCGCGAGCGTGCGCAGCTCGTCGGGCGAGAGCCGGCTGAGGAAGCGCTCGCGCACGCCGTCGAGGTGGGTTCGCCGTACCTGCCCGAACAGGGTGCGGCCCTTGTCCGTGATCGCGGCGTGGTAGCCGCGGGCGTCGTCCGCGCAGCGCACGCGGCGCAGCAGCCCGTCGCGCTCCATGCGGTCGACCAGGCGAGTCAGACCACTGCGACTGAGCAGCACGCCGTCGGCCAGATCCGACATGCGCAGCCGGCCGCCAGGGGCGTCGGCGAGGAACAGCAGCACCTCGTATGAGGACAGCGGCAGCCCGTGCTCGCGCACCAGCTCCGCGTCGAGCGCCTTGGTCATGGCCGCATGCACCCTCAGCAGCCCGCGCCACGCACCCAACTCCCCGGGGGTGAGCAGGAGGGCCGGCTCGGCCGAGGTGACGGCGCTCATCGAGTCCGAGTAAGGTAGTTGCTCACGCAATGAGTTTACCTCAGCGACTCCGACCCGCGGACGGCGAGCCAGACGGCGCGCTCGTCCTGTTCCACGGCCGCGGCGCCGACGAGCACGACCTGTTCCCGCTGCTCGACGAGCTCGACCCCGATCGGAGATTGCTCGGAGCCACTGCGCGCGGGCCGCTCTCGCTGCCGCCCGGCGGCGCCCACTGGTACGTGGTCAGGCGGATCGGCTTCCCCGACCCGGAGAGCTTCCACGCGACCTGCGCGCTCGTGGGCGGCTGGCTCGACGACCTGCTCGCCGAGCACGGCATCCCGCCGGAGCGCGCGATCCTCGGCGGCTTCTCCCAGGGTGCCGTGATGACCTACGCGCTCGGCCTCGGCAAGGACCGCCCCCGGCCCGCCGGGTTGCTCGCCCTCAGCGGCTTCATCCCCCAGGTCGAGGGCTTCGAGCTCCAGGAAGCGACTGGCCTGCCGGTCGCGATCGGCCACGGCACGTACGACCCGGTGATCGGCGTGGAGTTCGGCCGCGACGCGCGCGCTGTCCTGACGCGGGCGGGTGCTGACGTGACCTTCCGCGAGTCGCCGATGGCGCACGCGATCGACCCGGCCTTCTTGGGCGAGCTGCGCGGGTGGGTCAACGCTCGCGCCGGAACAACCGCCCGATCCGGTCCCACAGCGCCCGGACGAGCAGCGAGAAGCCGCCGACCGGCTTGACCGCCGGCGGAGCGGCAGGGCGCGGCCCGTGCGCGCTCCGAGCCGCCGCGCCGGCGTCTCCGGGCTCGGAGGCGTCTGACTCCGAAGCGGCGGGCGCGGGATTGGCCGGCGCCGCCTCGATCGACTGCTGCAAGCAGTCGGAGAACTCGCGCAGCAGCCGGTTCGAGACGTCCTGGATCATGCCGCCGCGGCCGAAGCGTGCCAGCCGCCCGGTGATCGTGAAGTCGGTCTCCACCTCGACGGTCGTCACACCCGCCTGCTCGCTCATCGTGCTGACGATCGACGCCTTGGCCGAGCCCTGGCCGCGCTTGTCCTGACCGCTGGCCCGCATCACCACGCGGTGGACCGACTCGTCGACCTCCTCCATCGCCAGCTCGCCGCGATACGCCGCCGTGGTCGGGCCGAGCCTGACCGAGAACGTGCCGCGGTAGGTGCCGTCGTCGCCGGCCTCCGTGATCTCGGCGCCGGGCAGGCACGGCGCGACCTGCTGAACGTCGATCAGCCGCTTCCAGACGCGGTCGAGCGGGGCGCTCACCTGGAAGGAGTGCTCGAGCTTCATCGCATTCGCAGCGCGTCCAGCTGTGCGGGCGTGTCGACGTCCTCGCCGCCGCCCAGATCCTCGCACGGCGCCTCGCGAGTCGGCACGCTGCGCAGCAGGTTGCGGGCGCCGTGGTCGCCCGTCACGTCGCGCATCCGGTCGAACAAGCGACGCTCCAGCAGCACCGGGTGCCCCGGCTCCCCGTTATAGGTGGCGCGCACGGCGTCGATGCCCGCGGCGCGCGCCGCGATCGCACGGCGGATGGCGTCCGGCGAGAGCCGCGGCTGGTCGCCGAGCGTGATCACAACGGCCTCGCAATCCGAGAGCTCGGCCAGGCCGCAGGCGAGCGAGGCCGACTGGCCCTCGTCCCAGCGGTCGCAGACGACGAAGTCGGCTCCGTGGAGGTCGACGCCGGCGATCACCTGATCGGCCCCCGCGCCGAGCACGACGACGACGCGCCCCACAGGCGCGGCCGCCACGGCACGGATGGAGTGCTCCAGCAGCGGACGGCCGTCGAGGTCGACGAGCTGCTTGGAGCTCCCGAAGCGGGTGGCCGCCCCCGCCGCGAGGACGATCCCGCCGATCACGCGCCGACCTCGTGGATGCGCCCGGCTGCGTTCGAAAGCCGACCGCCGTCGCGGCCGTGCCGCACGGCGACGACCTCGGCCATGATCGAGAGCGCCGTCTCCTCCGGTGTCAGGGCGCCGAGGTCGAGCCCGATCGGGGCGGCCACGCTGTCGATCAGTTGCTCCTCCAGCCCGGCGGCCTGCAGCCGCTCGCGCCGCTGAGCCTGTGCGCGCCGGCTGCCCATCGCGCCCACGTAAGGGGCGTCCGAGCGCAGCGCGAGTCCCAGGGCTGCGTCGTCGAGCTTGGGATCGTGAGTGAGCACCGCGATGTACGTGGCCCGGTCGATGGCACCGATGCGCGCGAACGCCTCGTCGGGCCAGGCGGCGATCACCTCCTCGGCGTCGGGGAAGCGCTCGCGCGTGGCGAACTGCGAGCGCGGATCGCAGACGAAGGCGCGCCAGCCCGCCGCCCGTGCGAGCCGGCAGAGCGCCGCCGCGTAGTCCACCGCCCCGAATACGACCAGCCGCGGCGCCGGCGCGGTCACGTCCACGAATAGCGACACGCCTTCCACCTCGCGCAGCTCCGAACGCTCGGCCCACATCAACTCCTCCGCCGCCGCGGTCGCCTCACGGTCGAGCTCGGCGTCTCCCAGGCCGCCGCTGGTGCCGCCGTCGGGCTGGATGAGCAGCTTGGCACCAGACCGGCCCCCGGCCACCACGCTCACCAGCGCGGCGCGGCCGTCCTCCGCCGCGATTCGCGCGAACTCGCCCTGCGGCGTCACTCCGAGTATTCCTCCACGAAGACGTCGATCTCGCCGCCGCACGGGAGACCCACGTCCCATGCCTCGGAGTCGGCGATGCCGAAGTGCAGGAGCCGCGCCTCACCCTGGCGCAGCACCTCGGCGGCCACCTCGACGACGGCCCCCTCCACACAGCCGCCGGAGACCGCGCCAGACACCTCGCCGCGGTCGTTGACGGCCATCTTCGCGCCGGGTGGTCGCGGCGCGGAGCGCTTTACCCCCACAACGGTCGCGATCGCGACGCGGTCGCCCCGCGCCGTCCAGGCCCGTACGTCGTCGACGATGTCCTTCACGTGCTCTCCTCTCTGCGCAGCGTTCCCATGGACAGCCGATCCAAAGCGTCGGCCAGCTCCTCCAGCGATGCAAGCGAATCGGCGGCCATGAACTCGTCCACGTGCGGCAGCGCGGCCTGCATCCCACGCGTCAGCGGCTGGAAGTCCGGGTGGGCCTTGAGCGGGTTGAGCCAGATCAGGCGGTGCGAGCAGCGCGCCAGGCGCGCGACCTCGCGCTCCAGCAGCGCCGGGTCGCCGCGATCCCAGCCATCCGAGAGCAGCACCACGACCGCGCCGCGTCCGAGCCGGCGCCCGTGCTCGCGGTTGAGCGTCGCCAGCGCCTCCCCGATGCGGGTGCCGCCCGACCAGTCGC
>JACCSF010000328.1 GCA_013813135.1 Thermoleophilaceae bacterium
TCTAGCGCCGGCGCACTCGCGGCCCCCGCCCTACTTCGTCCCCAGAAACTCCAGCATCGCGGCGTGCGTCTCGCGCGGCCGCTCCAGCTGGGGCACGTGGCCGCAGTCCAGCTCCACGTGGCGGGCCGACGGCAGCGCTCGCTCCACGTGCTTCATGAAGGCGATCGGCACCAGCGTGTCGCGCCGGCCCCACACGAACATCGCGTCCGTCGACAGGCCGCTCAGGCGGGTCCAGAAGCCGTCGTCGCCGTTCGGCTCGTCCAGGTAGATGTTGCGCGCCGCCGCGTAGAACGCGGCGCGGCCGCGCGGGGTCAGGTAGCCGCGCAGGAACTCGTCCACGCCGGCCGCCGCCCAGCCCTTGCCGCCGCCGGGGATCAGCCGGCGCACCACGCGCTCGACCACCGGCCGCGGTGTCACCTGAAGCAGCCCCAGCTCCGGGCGCAGCAGCCTCACGACGGGCGCCCAGCGGCGGTCGCGCAGCCAGGCCAGCGCCGGGCTCAGCAGCACAAGGCCGCGCAGGCGGTCGCGGTGCATCAGTCCCGCCTCGATCGCCACGCGCCCGCCCATGCTGTTCCCGACCAGGTGCGCCTCGTCCACCCCGAGCGCGTCGAGCGTGTGGAACGCCGCGCGGGCGAACCACTCGGCGTCGTAGGGCGCGCCGATCGGCTTGTCGGATTCGCCGAACCCCGGCAGGTCCATCGCCACGACCCGGTAGCGGCCCGCCAGCGCCGCGACGGTCGGCAGGAAGGACGCCTTCGTCCCGCCCAGGCCGTGCAGGCAGAGGACGGTCTCCGGGCCGACCCCCGCCGACAACACGGCGATGCGCCCCGACCGAGTGCGCAGCGTCTCGAACGAGAGCCGGCCCGGGTCGTCCGATCCGCTCGTGGCTGCCAGCAGCCCCACGCCGAGGTGGAGGCTGCCGCGCATCCGCAGCCGGCCCTGCTGGAACGCGGTCATCCCGCCGCGCACGTCCTGGGTCACCTTCCGCCAAGTCGCGGGGTCGGCCGCGATCCGCGCGTCCGGCTCCAGGTTGTTGCGCGCGGGGATCACCCGTAGCCGGCGCCCGCTGATGCGGGCATCCCACTCCCCGCCGCCGCGCACGCACAGGCGCACCAGCGCGCGGCCGCCCGGGACGTCGATCACGTCCGGGTCGTAGCGCCGCGCCAGCGAGGCGATTCCCGAGGGCGGCTCGGCAGTCTTCGCAGTCGTGACCCCCATGCCCGTTCGCCAAGCCTACGCGCAGACGGCCCGCGGAGCGAACAAATGGGTCTAACCCGTCACGCGCGCGCCGCTCGCCGCGCTCTCGTACAGAGCCGCGATCGTGCGCGCCTGGCCCATCGCGTCCTCGCGGCCGAGCCGCGGCGTCCGCTCGCCGGCCACCGCCGCCGCAAAGTCGCGCAGCTCGCAGGCGTAGGGGTTGTCGCGCTCGACCTCGACCCGCTCCGGCGACCCGTCCGCCGGCCATACGTCGATCACGGGCTCGGCCGCGTGGAAGGGGTCGCTCAGGAGCAGCGCGCCCTCCGAGCCCACCACCTCGAGCTCGGAGCGGTCGGCTGTGTCGACACCGCAGTCGAAGTGGCCGAGGACGTCGCCCGGGAAGCTCAACGTGCCGGTGAAGCGCACGTCCACGCCCGCGCCGCCGGTCACCTGCTGGCCGGTCACCGCCACCGGGTCGCCGGCCACCAGTCGCGCCGCGCTCACGCAGTAGCACCCCACGTCCATCAGCGCCCCGCCCTCGAGCTCGCCGGACAGCCGGATGTTGCCGGCTGCGCCCAGCGTGTCCGCGTCCAGCGCGAACGAGAACTGCGCCCGCACCACCCGCAGCTCGCCCACGCGCGGCAGCAGCTCGACCAGCCGGTCGGCCTGCGGGTGGTGGCGCCACATGAACCCCTCGGCCAGCACCCGGCCCGCGGCCGAGGCTGCGTCGAACGCGCGCTCGACCGGCTCGACCGATCGCGCCAGCGGCTTCTCGCAGAGCACGTGCTTGCCCGCCTCCAATGCGCGAATCGACCACTCGACGTGCATCGAGTTGGGTAGCGATATGTACACGGCGTCGACGTCCGGATCCTCGAGCAGCTCCTCGTACGAGCCGAGCGCCCGCTCGACGCCGAGCGCGGCAGCCTGCTCGGAGGCTCGGCTCAGATCGCGCGACGCCACCGCCACCACGTCGACCTCGTCCACCAGCCGCGCCCCACCCACCAGCTGCTCGTTGATGCGCGCGGTGGAGAGGAGTCCGAGCCTCAGCCCCACGACCCCTCGTTCATCGGCCGGAAGGAGACGGTCATCATGCGCAGGTTGCGCGGCTGGTTGACGGCGAACAGCACCACGTCGGCCACTTCCTCAGCGCTCATCATGCCCTCGACGCTGTCGGGTGTCCGCCCCGAGCCCATCGCGAAATCGGTGGCGATCCCGCCCGGCGCGATGTTCGTCACCCGCACGCCCTGCTCGCGCAGCTCGTGATCCAGCGCGCGCGTGAAGCCGAGCTGCCCGAACTTCGACGCGTTGTAGACCGCCTCCCCGGGAAACGCCCTCAGGCCCGCCACCGAGGCCATCGAGAGGAAGTCGCCCTTGCGCTCGATCAGGTGCGGGAGCGTGAAGCGCGCGGTATGGAGCGTGCCCTTCAGGTTCACGTCGATCATCGCCCGTCGAGGCCGCCGAAGCGCTCCACTGCCGCATTCACGGCCACCTCGACCGAGCCGGGGTCTCGCACGTCGCACTCCACGCCGAGCGCTCCCTGGAGGCCGAGGTCGCCGCCGCTGCGCGACGCGAGCGCCACGCGCATTCCGTCGGCGTGGGACGCCCGCGCAATGGCGGCGCCGACCCCCCGGCTGGCGCCGGTGATGAACGCGGCCCTGTCCGTCACGCTCTTCCCGATTGGGCCTGTGCGCGCCGCGACAGGGAGTCGACCGTGACCGCCAGCAGCAGCACGCCGCCGGTGATGACGAACTTCTCGCCAGAGCCGAGGCCCAGCAGGCCGAGCCCGTTGTCGATCGACGCGATCACGAGCGCTCCCAGGATCGCGCTCTTGATGTGGCCGACGCCGCCGAACAGCGACGTACCGCCGATCACCGCGGCCGCGATCGAGTAGAGCAGGATCGAGCCGCCGCCCGCGTTGGTGTCCACCGAGCGCAGCCGCGAGGCGAGCACGAGCCCGCCGACGGCCGCCATGAACGAGCAGATGGCGAACACCGCGATCTTGATGCGGTCGACGTTGATGCCGGCCCTGCGGGCGGCCTCGGCGTTGCCGCCGACCGCGTAGACGTAGCGCCCGAAGCGGGTGCGCCCGAGCACGAAGCCCCAGAACAGCAGGAAGAACCCGACGAGCAGGAACAGGTAGGGGATGCCGCGATCCTCGTTCGCCACGTACACCGCGGCGCCGAGCGCGACGGCCAGGGCGCCGACGCGCAGCGCGATGACGCTCAGCGGGTCATGGCCGAGCTCCGCCTTGCGCCGAATCCGGACCTCGTTCAACTGGATGCCGGCGAAGATCAGCACGGCGAGCAGCCAGAGGGCCCAGGAAGTCGACTCGGGCAGGAAGTCGTTGGCCAGCCCGATCAGGAAGTCGTTCTGGAGCACGACTGTGCCGCGGCTGCCGATCAGCAGCAGCACCACGCCGTTCCAGGCGATCAACCCCGCGAGCGTGACCACGAACGACGGGATGCCGATCTTGGTGATGATCAGCCCATGCAGGGTGCCGATCGCGATGCCCGACCCGAGCGCCAGCGCCACGGCGATCGGGGTGGACAGCTCGTTGCCGTCCGGGATCAACAGCACCGCGGCGATCACGCCCGCCACACCCGAGACGTAGCCGACCGACAGGTCGATTTCGCCAAGGAGCAGCACGAAGACGATGCCCATCGCGATCGTCGCGAAGGCCGCCGACTGGACGATCAGGTTGACGAAGTTGCTGGCGGTGAGGAAGCGGTCGTTCTGCGACTGGAAGACGATCGCGATGATGACCAGGCCGATGATGATCGGCAGCGATCCGAGCTGGCCGGAGCGGACGTTGGTCCACCACTCGCGGAAGGCGTCGCCCAGGCCGGCCGAGCCGGTGTCGGCGGTGGCATCGGCTGTGGTCATGCGGTCACCTCCTCGGTGGTGTCGACCACGCCGGGCACCTTGGACAGCTTCCCGGCGGTGATGGCGTGCACGACCTGTTCCTGCGTCACCTCGGTGCGCTTGAACTCGGCCACGTTCTGGCCGAGGCGCAGCACGGTGATGTTGTCCGCCACCTCGAAGATGTCGTGCAGGTTGTGGGAGACGATCACGACGCCGAGACCCTGCTCGGCGAGGCGCTTGACGAGGTCGAGCACCTGGCGTGTCTGGGCGACGCCGAGGGCGGCGGTCGGCTCATCGAGGATGACGAGGCGCGAGTTCCACATCACGGCCTTGGCGACCGCCACCGACTGGCGCTGGCCGCCGGACAGCCCCGCCACGGTCTGGCGCACGCTGCGGATGGTGGTGACCGAGAGGCTCTGCAGCGTGTCTTGCGCGCGGGCCTCCATCTTGATCTCGTCGAGCGTGTGCAGCGACTCGAGCTCCTCGCGCCCGAGGAACATGTTCTGGACCACGTCGAGGTTGTCGGCCAGCGCCAGGTCCTGGTAGACGACCTCGATGCCGAGATCCGCGGCCTCGCGGGGCCCGCTGATGTGCACCTTCTGGCCCTCGTAGAGCACCTCGCCGCCGTCGATGCGGTAGATGCCCGCCACGCTCTTGATGAGCGTGGACTTGCCGGCGCCGTTGTCGCCGACGAGCGCGGTCACGCAGCCGGGATACACGCGGAAGTCGACCTCGTGCAGGGCGATGACGGCGCCGAAATGCTTGCTCACTCCTCGCAGCTCGAGGAGCGCTGTGTCGGTCATGAAGTCCCTCTCTCCCGGATTCGGGCTCGACTCTAAGGCAAACCCCGCGCGCCCGGCCAAGCCGCGCGCTTGGGCCCTGCGCGGCGCGGCCCCGGGGCGCCGCTGGCGCCCGGGGCCTGCCACGTCAGCGTCCGACTAGAGCCCTAGCTCGTCACACTTCGCCGCGACTTCCCCGGCGCAAATGTCCTCCTTCGTCGGGAAGTCGGGGTTCCCGAAGTACTCGGAGATGTTGTCCTTGGTCACGGACACCGGCGTCTCCAGGACGCTCGGCACCTCGTGCGTGCCGTTGTCGATCGGCACGGTCTCGACCGTGGGCTCCTTGCCCTTCGCCAGCGCGATCGCGAGCTCAGCGGCGGCGTTGGCCTCCTTCTCGATCGCCTTGTAGACGGTCATGCACTGGTCGCCGTTGACGATGTTCTGGAGTCCTTCGAGCGTCGCGTCCTGACCCGTCACCGGGATCTGCGGGAGCTTGCGCTGCTTCAGCGCGGAGATCGCCGCGTTGCCGAGGCCGTCGTTGGCCGCGAGCACGCCGTCGACCTTGTTGTCGGCCTTCTGCAGCATCTGCTCGAAGATCGTCAGCGCCTTCTGGTTGTCCCAGTCGGGCACGGACTGATCGTCCACCTCGGTCCACTCACCCGCGTCGAACTTCGGGTTGATGACCGAGTCGTAGCCGTTCTTGAACAGCGTCGCGTTGTTGTCCGTGGGCGAGCCGTTCAGCACGGCGATCTGGGCGTCTGCCTTGTCGCCGATGCAGTCGACGAGGCCCTGCCCCTGGAGCTGGCCGACCTTCTCGTTGTCGAACGACACGTAGTAGTCGTTGGCGTCCGTGTCGAGCGTGAGGCGGTCATAGTCGATCACCTTGACGCCCTGGGACTTCGCGTTCGCCGCGATCGCCGCACCGGAGCCCGAGTCGAGGTTCACCAGCAGGATGACCTTCGCCCCGTTGGTGATGGCCTGCTCGGCCTGCTGCTGCTGCGTGGCCTTGTCGCCCTCGGCGTTCTGGATCTCGGCCTCGACGCCGGCGTCCTGGAACGCCGCCTTCAGCAGCGGTCGATCGTAGGTCTCCCAGCGCACCGACGACTTGGAGTCCGGCAGCAGGACGGCGACCTTGCCGACGTCACCGCCGCTGTCGGCGGTCGAGCTGCCACCGCCTCCGCTCGTGCTGTTCTCGTCGTCGCCGCAGCCGGCGACCACCAGGCTCGCTGCGACCGTGGCGGTCGCGAGCCAGACGGCTCCCTTCTTCATGGAACTCCCCCTCCGGGAATGGGTTGGTTGGTGGATTCGGGAAAGTCGAGCGCAGCGTCGGCCTCGCCGACGGCGAGCGCCAGCGCGCCGAGCACCTGAGCGCGCTCGCCGAGCACGCCGGCCACCACGCGGGCG
>JACCSF010000151.1 GCA_013813135.1 Thermoleophilaceae bacterium
TCGAGCGTCGGCAGCATGACCTGAGCTGAGCCCCAGACCGCAGTGAAGTGGGGGAGGACCGCCTTGCCGCCATCGAGGCCCGCCGCGTGGAGCAGGCCGCGAACCGCGCCCCACGACGTCCCGTAGCTCCAGTGAACGACGTTCGAGAAGCGTTGCTTGCCCGCCTCGTCGCGCGGCCGGATGCCGAGCACCTTGGCGGCGGCGTCGGCGGGCGCGCTGCTGGCGCCGCGGTCGCGCAGCTTTGCCTCGAGGGAGCTGGAGGCCGTCATGGCAGCCGTGCCGACGGCACCGGCGAACAGCCCCTTCCCGACCGCCGCAGCGGTGTCTCCCAGTCCCATGCTCGAGCCCCCTCGTGTTGATCGAATGTCAGAAGCGGGCGACGGCCCGATGGGGTCCCGGCCGCAGCCGTCCTGCACCGGTCAGATCGCAGCGATGCCGACCTGCCCCGAGCGCGCCGCCGCCAGCGACGGTCTGCCTCCCGCGTGAGACCGCCGTCGCGGCCCAGGTGGAAACCCCTGGTCGCGCCCTGCAACTAGTTCAGCACATACAGGCAGCGGCTCGGTCCTTCGTGCGACCAAGCTAGGCGGGCTCTCTTACACTCGTTGACGGCCCGGGGACGATTTCCTTACGGTCGCGAACGCATCGCGCACCAGTCGCTCGCGTCGCTGGGTGGGGGAAGGGAGGAGCAGCTCGCGCCGGCGGAGCAGTTCGCGCTCCAGGCGAAGTTCGCGCTCCAGGCGAAGCGGCTCGTGCAGCGGTCGCAGCCCGCTCCGTTCCGGTCGGGCGCCTCACTACCGCGCTCGCCTGGAGCGCCGGTCAGTCAGCCGGACCGTCCGACTCGCGGCCGCGGGCGGCGTCCGCGTCGGGCAGCGTGAACCGGATGCAGGTGCCCACCTCGGCCTCCGCGAGCCAGATCCGCCCCCCGTGCGCCTCGACGATCCCCCGCGCTATGGAGAGCCCCAGGCCGGTTCCCGTACCGGACCTCGCGCGGTCGCCTCGAAAGAACGGCTCGAAGATCCTCTCGCGGTCTGGCGCGGCGATGCCGCCGCCGGTGTCCGACACCTCCACCTCGACGAACACGTCCTCTCGAGAGCGTGCGGCCACGCGGACGCGACCGCCGCCTGGCGTGTGCTCGATGGCGTTCTGCACGAGGTTGACAACGACGCGCACGAGCATGTCCGGAGCGATCAGGACCGCACGGACCCGAGCGTCGATCTCGACGACGATCGACAACCCGCGCTCGGCGGCCCGGACGTCGAGCTGATCGGCGGTTGCGCGCAGGAGCTCGCCGAGATCCGCCTCCACCATGTCCCATGCGATGTCGCCGGCCTCGAGGCGGGCCAGCTCGAAGACCTGCTCGGTGAGACGGTCGAGCACGGCGATGTGGCCGAGCATCCTGCTCGCATGTGCCCGCACTTCGTCCTGGTCGACGAGCTCGTCGCGCAGCACAGCGGCGAGCAGCCGCAGCGAGGTAAGGGGAGTTCGCACGTCGTGCGACGCCGCGGCGGCGAGCTGGCGGCGCTGCGCCTCGGCCGCGTCCCGCTCCGCTGCACGCTCGAGCAGCTGGTGCACCATCGCTCGCACGAGCGCCTGGCGCGTGCGCTGCGCCTCGTCGCGCTCCGCCTCGCGCGTCATGAGCTGGTCGATCATGTGGTTGCCCGCCGCCGCGAGGCGTCCGATCTCGTCGTCGCCGAGCACGTCGAGCACGACGCGCGGACTGCCCTCGCCGACGGCCATGAGGCCGCGGGTGACGCGGTCGACGTCCATCGCGACGGAGCGAGCCAGCGCATAGGCCACCGCGGTTACGCCGACGACGGCCCAGAGGAGCAGGGAGACCAGCGCCAGGGAGGACATCGGGAGCTCGGCGTTGCCCGCTGCCGCGATGCACGCCGCCAGGACGGCCGCGGCCCCGCAGCCAGCGACGATCCCGGCGAACTGCCGATGCAACCCGCCGAGACGACGGCGCCGCCGAACGCTGACGTATACGACTGCTCCCATCGCAGTCCCTCCGGCCACGATCACAGCCGCGGCGTCTGCGCCGCGCGCCTCTGCCACGACGGCGGCGGCGAAGCAAGTGACGGCCGCGATGGCGATCGCTGGCGTCAACGCCTCCGACCGCTGGCGTCCGCCCGGCTGGTGTGTCTCCACGTGGGCGTGTCTCAGAGCGTCTCCGCTGATCACCGTCGACGGGAACGGCAAACAGCCTAGATGCACCCGACCTCCGCCGATCGCGAGCTTCTTACAGCGCTGTTGACGAGGCCGGCGGTCGCGGACGCCCCGACCGGGCGGTGCCGCGCGGCTGAGGATGCTGACGCGGCGGCTCAGGCTGTTGCGCAGCGGCGGAGAAGCTGCCGGTCTGAGCGACCTCCCGCACCACCCGCAGGCGCCGGAGGTCCAGCACATCTCTCATCCCGTCACGTTGCGACGGCTGTCGTGGCGCTCAGACAGCCTCCTGGACTGGCTCGAGGAAGAACAGCTCGGCGAAGACGCCCTGTGACACGTGGTTCGCGCTCATGAACGTGGTCACGCGGCGTCCGGTCACGCGCTTGACGACGTCCGTGAACTGCTCCTGGTTGGCCCACTGAAATGCGCTCCGGCTCGCCATGGCCGTCGCTTCGGCCTCCGGCGGCGACCGGTCGGCGCTCTCCTGGAGGACACACACGAGCAGGTCGTTCACGAGGTAGACCGATGGCTTGACCGACGCCATGTCGTACTCGGTGCGGTAGATCTCGAGCACTGCTTCGCACACGGCATCGAGCTGCTTCTGGTCTGGGGCCATGATCCGGTCCGTTCCCCCCGCTCTGCATACTGGTCGCGCGCAAGGTGAGAACGGGTAGAGGCCGAGCAGACGCGCCGTCGATATTGCACCCGCCGCGGGCGCTGCGGACGTAAACGCAATGCTTACAGATTCGGGCGCTGAACAAGAACCTTACCGTCCGCGAACGGCCGTTTGCCCTCGTCTCGATCGATGCCACAATCAGAGGCTAGATCCGGCGCAGTCCGCCAGCGAATCTGTAAGCCGGCGGTCCGTTTCGCCGGGTCAAATAGCCTATGCGAGACGGTCACAACCACGGCTCGGTGCTCGTCGTCGATGACGAGGAGACGGTGCGCAGCATCGCATGCCGCTACCTTCAGGACGCGGGGTTTTCGACTCAGCGCGCCGCGAGCGGCCCGGAGGCGCTGGGTCTGGTCGAAGACCAGTCGTTCGACCTCGTCGTCCTCGACCTCATGCTTCCCGGCATGCATGGCCTGCAGGTGCTGCGACGTTTGCGACAGGACGGAGACCTTCCCGTCGTACTACTGACTGCTATGCGTCAGCCGGCAGAGAGAGTCGCGGGTCTGCGGCTTGGAGCGGACGACTACATCCCAAAGCCCTTCTCCCCCGGCGAGCTGGTGGCGCGAGTCGAAGCGGTTCTTCGCCGTGTCTCCAAGGCGAGCGAAACCGAGGCGCCGTTTGTGCTCGGTGGGCTTGCGATCAACCCCGCCTCTCGAGAGGTAACGCTGCACGGCGAAGAGTTGTACCTGACGAAGCGCGAATACGAGCTGCTCGTCTTCTTCGCCCGCCAACCGCGCCGGGTCTTCTCGCAGGACGAGTTGTTAGAGGCGGTCTGGGGCTATTCGTTCTACACCGAGACCACCACGGTCCCAGTCCACATTCGCAGGCTGCGCGCGAAGATCGAAGACGACCCAACGAATCCGCGCCGTCTGCGTACGGTCTGGGGCGTCGGCTACCGCTTCCAGCCGTGAACGCGCGCATGAGCGCGCTGTTACTGGGCGTCGCCGTGGTAACCAGCGGCGTGGTGATGGCGTCCTCTACGGCAGCGAGGCAGGGATGTGGACCGGCCTCTTGCCGCCACCACCGCGACCTTGACCGCCGCGACGTCCTTTGACGATGCGACTCGCAGGGAGCCAGGCGCAGTAGCCGGCGAGCCTGCCGGTCAGCGCCACCAGGAGCGCCAGCGTCAAGGTCTTGCGCCCAGAGGACTAGCTCCAACGACGAGATCGCCGAACTGGCCCGAGTCGGCCCCACGCGCTCGGCCAAGAGCTGGCCCGCCGCGAAAGCCGAGCGCAGCGACCTGATAACTCGCCGCCTCCCACGACCCCCGGCACACCGCTCTCGTCGCCGCGGCTGGTGGTCGAAGCGGCGGAAGACGGGGTCGTCAACGGCGAGACCCGCGCGATCTGCTCGAGATCGTCGACCCGCTGCACTGTGATCGAGGAGACGATCGATGGCATGCGTCCGCAGGCCGACGCCAAGCAGATACGCCTCCGAGCGCGGTCTGCTGCCCCGGACCTCTACCTACCCCGCGGCAGCGTCCGACGACCGTAACAGATCAGTAAAGCGCTCGTAAAGATTGCGTCACTTCTGCAGCTTATGGTGCCCAGACTGACCTTAACTCAACACGAGCTCACTCACACTTGGCCTATTAGCTAATCGCGCTTGCTAGTTAAGTTAGGTAGGAATGAACATGCTGTGTCGGCCTGTGCGACCTTGTGCGCTAGCACACCAAAAAACCCAATCTGAAAGAAGGTCACTGATGCAGTCTTTGGAACGCTCGTTCCGCTACCCAATCAGGGTCCTAACGTTTCTCTGCACCTTGACGCTGATGTCGCTTGTCGTGACGGGCCTAAGCTGGGCTCAGAGTCCGGGCCAAGCCAGCCCGAATGAGGGGCCGCCCGAGTCTCCCGACGAGGTGACGACTGACGCCGATGGGGTGCCGCCAGCACCTCCCTCGACCGGTGCAGACGTGCCCCTCTCGTACTTCGGCCCGATGGCGTCGGAAGTCGACCGGAGGCTGGTCGGCCCGGTGCAACTGCTGCGCTCGGGCTCGCTCAGCCGCAGGCGAACGGCCATCGAGCTCCCGCTCTACCGCGGTCACCTCAAGGACGGAAGGAACTTCTGGTACATCCTCACCGATACCACCGACAAGCACAACGCCGAGGCGCTCGGCCTGAACCACTCGGCGAAGCTGGCCTATTCGGAGGTCGATCGGGCCGTGCGTCAGGGCCGGCTGACGCGAAGGGGCCTCGTCGTTAAGCGCGGCGTGGTCGACTTCAGCCCTGAGCGCAGGCTCGTACCCGGAACGGGCGCCGATGCCTTCCCACCAAGCGTGGGCGAGCCGGGCTCGGTCGGAGGTCCGAAGTACACTCCGCTGGTCCGCATCCGCAACGCGGGCGGCCACATCTATAACGCGCCGGTGATTGCCTTCAACGTAAGTGCCGCGGAGATCAGGGCGTGCGACGGGAACGTCAATCACAGTCTCGTGCACGATCGGGTGACGCGCATTTGCCCCACCGACGAAGGCGGCGGCACGGTGACGTTGAAGACGACTCCGATCTTCAGCTTCGCGAAGCCCGCGGTTTACATCAGCATGGAGGCGTCGGATCCGGTGACGGCGGCCCTCGACGCTGCCACAGTCGCGCCGGCGCTCGCCGACGTTCCGGTGGGAGCCGACGATGGAGCGTTCAGCGCGGTCGAGCGTCTCTTCCCGATCATCAACGGCCCTGAGGGGCTCGACAACCCCCAGCGCCAGGGACTCAACAGCGCGCTCCGCGACGGGCGTGCCCCGCTCCATGTCATCGGAGGGTTGCCCACCGTTGCCCTCGACTACAGCCCACTTTGGGACGTCAACCTGGGCCAGTGGACCACGAGGGCGATCAAAAGGGGCTTCCGGTCTCGTCTCATTGACGAGTTCCAGCTCCTGAACTTCGTCAGGCTGGGCCACCTCACCGGACCCGGAGGGAAGAGGTTCGGCTCGACCGGGATCGTGGTCAACTGCCCGATCGTTCACCGCTTCCTTTGATCGCCTAACCGGAGCGGCGGACGTGGGATCGCTGCCGCGGGGTCATGCCCCGCGGCAGCAGCCTGTTTCGCGCCCGGACGCCGTGTCGCATCGTGACGCCCGGTTGCAGCTCGCGGACATCCTCGCTGGTGCAGCAGGGCATCTGTATGCGGTAGCCACGGGCGCCGCCCGCTCGACCAGGTCGCTCGCGACCCACTAACGCGTCCTAACCCCGAGATGTGGCGACACGTTTGGCTCATCTGACGGGCCTTGTCTTGCGGGCTCCGAAGACGATATCTGCGGGGAGGCGGCCGTTGGTCAGGCGGCCGGTGTGGGCGCGGTCGTAGTTGTAGGTGTTGAGGTATTCGTCGAGGTCGCGCTGGAGCGCTGTGCTCTTGGGGACGAGCGAGCGGGCGAACGCCGGTCGCCAGCACTCCTCGAGGATCGTCAGCTGGAGGCGCTCGACGCAGCCGTTGGAGTTTGGCCGGCCGGCTTTGATGAAGCGCTGGCGGGCGCCGAGGCGCTTGACCTCGTCGCCGAACTCGCGCGAGCGGAACTCGGAGCCGTTGTCGGTGCCGACCTCTTGGAGCTTCCAGCCGGCAGCTTTGAGCTCGCTGGCGACGCGGTGCAGCAGTTCGCGCGTGTGGCGGGCTCTGGGATTGCGCTCCGAGGTTCTGAGCTCGGCCCAGGCGTAGGCGGAGGCGACGTCGATCGCGGTGTATTGCCAGACGCTCCCCTTGGTGCCCGACAGCCGGCCCACGAAGAAGCAGTCGAGCTGGACCTTCTCGCCCGGCTCTGAGGCGTCGATGTGGCGCTCCGGTGGCGGTGAGTCTGGCTTGCGTTCGTAGCGATCCTGGTGGCGGGCGATCAACGCCAGGCGCTTCGAGCGCGTGTTGAGCCCGACACGGCAGAGGACCCGCCAGACGCCGTGCTCGGAGATCCGCAACCCACCCCACTTGTCGCGGGCGAGCTCGGCCGAGATCCGACGCGGCCCGAGGCCGGGGTGGCCGAGCGCGAAGGCGACGATCCGCTGCTCGAGGTGAGGGCCGATCTCGTTCGGCATCCGCGGGCGGCGGCGCTCGCGGACCCGCAGCGCCTCCAGCCCCCAGCGGTCGACCTTCTTCTTCAGCCGGTAGTAGGTCGAGCGATCGACGCCCATCGCCCGACAAGCGGCGGAGACGTTGCCGAGCTCCTCGGCGAGCGTGAACAGACGCAGACGGAATCCGACGAGCACGTCATGCTCAGTCATGCGGCGCTCCTCTCGATTCGGTTGGTGTGGAGACCCCGGAGCCTGAGCGAGCGCGCGGACGCCCCGGCAGCTGCCGGGGCGTCCCACTTCAAAACCTCGTCCCCAGCGCCGCAGGTGTTGCAGCTACTTGGGGTTAGTCCGCACCCCCCTCTCGCATCCCGTTGGGCTAACCCGTCCGCTTGAGATGCCAGCCTCGGACCATGCCGAGGACCAGCGCAACGAGGGTGAAGTGCCCCCGGTCTGAGCACTCGGGCGCGCGGGTCAAGCTGGACGGCACCTATGGGAAGCCCGGTCACCGGCGCCAGCGCTACAAGTGCTCGCCGCGTGGCGGCGGCAAGCCGCACGTGTTCACCGAGCTCTTGCCGCGGGAGGAGTCCTGGCATGACTCCTGCGATCAGTGCGAGCGACACGTGGAGCGGCGAGAGGGTCCAAAGGCTCCTCGCCACTACCAGTTCGTCGCCCGCGGGATCGCCGAGGCGCTCCAAGCGGTCGGCGCTGGTGCCACCTACATGCACGCCTCCCGCGTCGCCCGCGATCGCGCCCGGCGTTTTCGCTTCGACGCCGAGACCGGCGAGCTGCGCGAGACCGACCACGGACAGCTGGGCGCCGATTGGGTCGAGCTGTTCGCGCCGGTCGTCTTTGAGCCCCACCGCCCGGGCGCCTGGCCGACCGAGGGCTCGCTGCTGCTCGACCACCTGCCCTTTCGAGTCCGGGCCCTGGATGCCGGCGGCAGGCGGATTCCCGCCGGCCGGGTCGCCTTCGACGTCTTCTGCGCGGTCGGCTATCGCGCCGGCAAGCCAAGGCTCTGGCGCGCGGAGGCGTTCCCGAGCGCCCATCCCGCCAACTGGAGCGCCTTCCTGGGCTCGCTGGCGGGCGAGCCGAAGCGGATCGTCTGCGACGCCCACGGAGGGATGTTGCGGGCGATCGAGGAGCGCTGGCCGGAGACGGAGCTCCACCAATGCGAATGGCACCTGCAGCACGCGCTTGAGCGTCTGTTGGCCAAGGAGGCGCGGAGCAACCCGAGCGAGGAGCTCCAGAATCTTCGAACCAGCGCCGAGGGGGCGCTCGCCGGCCCCCCGTTCTGGCGGCCGTTCGTCCGCGCGGCCGGGGTCGTCGAGAACGAGAGCCTCGATCGCTGGATCGCGGTCAACGGGCCGACGATCGAATCGCAGTTTGCCCGCCGGGGACCGGCGTCGCGGCGTCCGACCGACACGCCGCTCACAACGGCCGCGCTTGAGCAGGTCACGCGCCCGATCGTCTCGGCCCTTTACCCACGTCGCTACGCACTCAAGAACCGCGAACGGCTCAACCGACTGCTGATGCTCCTGCAGCTGAACCTCAACGGCGATGACGACATTCGGCGCTACGCCAAGACGATCCGCACGTGGCTTGAGTCAAGTGGGGGCCGCCCGGTGGGCCGCCGACGGGCGATCGCCGAGCCTGCTGGCTCACCGTCCCTGCGTTGACCTAAGCCCAATCAGATGCGAGAGGGGGGTCCGCACTAACGGCCGGCGGCAGACGGGAAGCGCGCGGCGACCGGCACAGCCGCCGCGGCGGCCACGCCATGGTGGTTGTTCCGGCAGAGCCGGCGATATCCGCCACTGCTTCGTCGACGCGATGCGTGCGCGCGACCTGGTGGCCGTCGACGCGCTCCCCGATCTCGACGAGGGACTTCGCGGCGTGGGTGGCCACGCAAACCGGTGCAAGAGCGCGGAGCGGAGGCCGTCGAGCGCACGGCTGGTCGGCTGAGGTGGAGGCCGGTGTAGCCTGCGAGCCATGTCGGCCGTAAGCCAACCATCGGTGGCGTCGAGCCTGGGGCGCGGTGTGGCCTCGGGCCTTGCGGGAACCGCAGTCATGACCGCCTTCCAGAAGCTCGTGGAGATGCCGCTCACCGGCCGCGGTGACAGCTACGCGCCGGCCAAGTTCGCGGAGAAGGTGCTCCCCATCGGCACGATGCGCAAGCGGCAGCGCAAGCGCCTGAACTACGCGGTGCACTTCGGCCTGGGCGCGGGTTGGGGCGCGGCCTACAGCGTGGCTGCGCATTCCGGCTTGCGCGGGCAGCGCGCGGTGGCGGCGACCTTCGCCGCGGTGTACTCGGGCGACGTCCTCCTGAACACGGCACTCGGGCTGTACAAGCCCTGGAAGTGGTCGCGTCGCGAGACCGCGATCGACCTGATCGACAAGCTCGTCCAGGCCGAGGCGACGGGCGCTGTCTTCGAGGCTTTCCGCCCCACGCCCGATGAGTCAGGCAGCCCGGCCTAGCGAGCTTACGAATCGCTCACGGACGGGTCCCCATGAGCCGCGGTCTCCCCGCCGGGCATCCCGATTCACCCGATCGATGGCGGCGCCGACACAAGCTGCTGCTTGCCACGCAGAGGGTCGTGGGTGCGGATCCATCAGCTGCACTCGAGAAATCGGTCCCCGCGGGCGTGCGGCGGATTGGTAGCTCATTGGTAGCTCGGAGAGGTCGGGGCTGCGCTGCTTAAGGCAGACGACTCCACATTTGCAGGGCGTCCTTGAGGGTGAGCGACGGGACTCGAACCCGCGACCGCCTGGACCACAACCAGGAGCTCTGTTGGTGTCGAGGACGCGGCCCCGGGCTCTCTGCGCGCGCCCCGATGACCGAGCTGGAGTAGGACCAAGTAGGTGCTGAGCCTCCGCTTTGGACCGGCATCGGCATCAGGTAGAAGCCGCTCGGTTCTGCCTAAACCGCGGGGAAAGCCGGCTAATCGCGAATGAGCCGTCTAGGGCCGGATCTTCGGGAATCCGCTCCCAGGCCCAGGTCAGGCGGTGTCCACGGAACGCCTGCTTCGCCTCACACGCGAGAGGTCGCTGGTTCGAAACCAGCCGCGCCCATCCGGAAAGCTCCCGCAAATCAAGTGGTTCATGGTGTCGGCTCGATGTCCAGCTACAGTGCTCACGCAGTCTGGAACTCCGCCCTACCAGGCTCCGGACGCCGATCTCACTAGATGGGACGTCTCGACGGATCTGTTCGCCGTCGGCGTCGTGCTCTACGAGCTTCTCTGCGACGGGCAGCATCCGTACCCAGCGTCCAAGCCGATGCCCGATGAGGACGTCATCGATCCGACTGGCATCAGAGCGGACCTCAACCCGAACCTCGCCGCGTTCCTGAAGCGTGCCTGCTCGTCCAGCCGTGCAACGAGGTTTGCCACGGCCGCTGAGATGGAAACCGACCTACGTAGGATCCGAAGCTCGCTGTGAAGTCGGCCAGTTCGCCCGTTCCGCGGTGATCGCGGATGCGCTGCGTCTACGCGATCGAACTCCAGTCCGGGGCGTTTGCATCCGTCGCCGAGCTACTCCGCGAGCCCAGCATCGACGGCATCGGTGAGCTCAAGCGCGCCTGGACCTACGGATTCTGCGTGCGCTGCTGCGAAGACGCCCTGCGCGCGTCAGGGTAAGTGGTCCGTGGTCAGGCTCACCGCGAACGATGAGGCCCGCTGGAGGTGGCTGAGCACTCCAGACCATCTGTTCCCGATTCCGGTCCGTCACGTCTTGGCCGGCCATAACGGCGGCCATCTGCTCGTAAAGCGGGCCGAGCTGCTCGCGCCGCGCCGCCTCGCCCCGCCCTATCCGACCAAATGTAGTAGCCATCGGGTATGGTGCGATCCAAGAGTGGAGGTGCCGCGCCGGCGGCCCGTCGGCGCGGCCGAACGTTGGGGGGTTATCCATGAATAGGAGTCGGCTCACCAGGCGCGTCGTCGGCGCAGTGATTGCAGCTTGCCTGCTTGTCCCTGCCGCCGCAGCGGCGCACACCGGCCAGCACGGCGCCGACGATGGTCACCTGTTCGGCACAGGCGAATGGGGCAAGATCGAGCTCGTCGGCCAGCTCGAGGTGTCCGGTGCCGCCGACGACCTCATCGCCGACGTCGCCGCATTCGGCAACTACGCCTACCTCGCCAACTGGGGCGAGGCCGACTGCTCCGGCCCGGAGACGGGCGGCGTCAACACCCCCGACGCAGGTGCTTGGGTCATCGACATCTCCGACCCGGCCAACCCGGTGGAGGTCACCTTCATCCCGATGCCGCAGGACACCCGTCCCGGCGAGGGGATGCAGGTCACCCACATCGAGACCGACAAGTTCAGCGGCGAGATCCTCGTGATGAACGCGGAGGCCTGCGGCAAGAACTACAAGGGCGGGTTCATGCTCTACGACGTCACGAACCCGCTGAAGCCGGTCAAGCTCAAGGAGGGCTTCGGCGAC
>JACCSF010000382.1 GCA_013813135.1 Thermoleophilaceae bacterium
ACGCCGAGGTCCAGCTGCGCGGCGTCGACGCCTTCGTCCCCTGCGGCAGGCGCGAGAGGCGGCTGGCGCGCATGCTCCCGCACGACCTGCGCGCGCCGTACGGCACGCTCGACCCCGACACCGACCCGGCCGAGGCGGAGCGCCTGGTGCGGGCGGCGACCCGCTGACGCGTGGCGCTGCACGGTCGCGACATCGTGTGCCTCGGCTTCGGCGAGTGGGACGCCGAGCTGTGGACCAACCAGCAGCACCTGATGGCGCGCCTGGGGCGGCGCAACCGCGTGCTGTTCCTCGAATCGCTCGGGCTGCGCCAGCCGCGCCTGGCCGGCCGCGACCTGCGCCGGATGGCGCGCCGCGTGCGACGCGCCGCAGCCGGACCGCGCCCGGTCGACGGGCTGCACGTCCTGTCACCGCTCGTCATCCCCCTCCACGGCCGTCCGGGCATAAAGGCGCTGAACGCGAGGCTGCTGCGCGCCCAGGTGGGCCGAGCCGCGCGGCAGCTCGGGCTCGAGCGGCCGCTGCTGTGGAGCTATGTGCCCCAGGCGGAGTGGCTCGTGGACACGCTGCGGCCGTCGGCGGTCGTCTACCACTGCGTCGACGACATCGCCGCCCAGAAAGGCGTCCAGGCGGCCGCCTTCCGCACGGCCGAGGCGCGCTTTGCCGCCCGCGCCGACCTGGTGCTCGCCTCGGCCCCGGCGCTGGCGGAGCGCATGCGCACGCTCACCGACCGCGTCTTCTACGCGCCCAACGTGGCCGACACCGAGCGCTTCGCCACGGCGCTGGAGGACGGCCCCACCGACGCGGCGCTGGCGGCGCTGGCGCGCCCCCGGATCGTCTTCACCGGCGCGGTGGTTGCGACCAAGCTCGACCTGGAGCTGCTCGAGGGCGTCGCCCGCGCCCGCCCGGGCTGGTCGATCGCTCTGGTCGGCCCGGTCGGCGCCGGCGACCCGCGCACGGACGTCTCCGTGCTGGAGCGGCTGCCCAACGTGCACCTGCTCGGGTCGCGCCCCTACGCCGCGCTGCCGGAGGTGCTGCGCGGCGCGGATGTGGCGCTCGTGCCCTACGCGATCAACGAGCTGACCCGTTCGGTCTTCCCGATGAAGGTCTACGAGTACCTCGCGGCCGGGCTGCCGGTGGTCACGACGCCCCTGCCCGCCCTGCACGGAACCGCCGGAGTGCAGGTGGCCGCCGACGCCGCGGCCACGGTCGCGGCTGTCGAGCGCGCCCTGGCCGAGGACGGCCCCGCCGCCCGGCGAGAGCGCTCCACGGCCGCCCGCGGCCACTCCTGGGAGGCTCGCCTCGATGAGATCGATTCGTATCTTTCACGCCTTGGCCGCGCGTGACCGCCTCCGGCGCCTGGCCCGCAGGATGGGCTACGAGATCCGGCAGTACACGCCGTTGCGGTCCTTCGCGGCCGCGCGCGAGGCGCTGCTCGAGCGGCGCGCCGTTGACGTGGTGCTCGACGTCGGCGCCAACGCGGGCCAGTACGGGGCGATGCTGCGCGAGCTGGGCTTCGCCGGGCGGCTGGTATCGCTCGAGCCGGTGGCCGAGGCGTACGCCGAGCTCGAGCGGCGCGCCCAGGCGGACGGCGCCTGGGAGGCGGTGCGCGTGGCCGCCTCGGACGTCGACGGCGAGATCACCCTCAACGTGACCGGCGACTCGCGCAGCAGCTCCGTGCTGCCCCGCAACGAGCGCTTCGCCGACAAGCCGGGCTGGGCGCCGAAGGAGAGCCGGCGCGTGGCGGCGCGGCGGCTGGACGGCCTCGTGGGCGAGCTGCTGCGCCCGCAGGAGCGCGCCCACCTGAAGCTCGACATCCAGGGCTACGAGCGCCAGGTCCTCGACGGCGCCGGCGACTCCCTCGCCCGCTTCGAGGCGCTCGAGCTGGAGCTCAGCGTCACGCCACTGTACGAGGGGCAGGCCCAGCTCACCGAGATGCTGCCGCTGCTGGCCGGGCGCGGCTTCCGGCCGGTGTGCCTGGAGCCGATCCTGCTCGACGACGACGGGCTGCTGATGGAGCTGGACGGGCTGTTCGCGCGGACGTGAGCGCGCTCGTCGTCTCCTCGTATGCCCCGGCGCTCGGCACGGGGCGCGCCGCTCGCAGCTACGGGATCGTGCGCGCGCTCGCGGCCGCCGGGCCCGTGGACCTGCTCCATACGCGCTTTGGAGCGCCCCACCCCGACCCCGCGTACGAGGCGCTCGACGGCGTGCGCCTGCACGCGGTCTCGAACTCGCGTGGGGCGCGGCGCGGGCT
>JACCSF010000389.1 GCA_013813135.1 Thermoleophilaceae bacterium
GGCCCGCGCCCGCGCCTGGGGCGCGGCGCCCGCCGGGCCGCGCTGGCGAGCCTGTTCGTGCTCCTGGGGGTGATCGCCTGGGGCCTGCCGATCTCCTCGGACGGCCCGACCCGCGCGCAGGTCAGGCTGACCGGCGTGCCGTCCGGCGACGGGCGGATGGTGCAGGCCACGATCAGGGTCAGCCCGCCCGATGCGCTGGAGGGAGCCCACTTCGCGAACGTCACCGCCTGGCAGGGCGGCGGCAGCGTGGTGAGCAAGTTGAGGGAGGTCGGCACCGGCGGTTACCGCACCACCGAGCCGATCCCCGTGCACGGCGGCTGGAAGGCGCTGCTGCGCGTGCACACCGGCGACTCGCTCGTCGGAGTGCCCGTCTATCTCCCGCGCGATCGGGCGATCCCCGCACCCGAGGTGCCCGCCCGGGCGAGCTTCACACGCCCGTTCGTGCGCGACGTCCAGATCCTGCAGCGCGAACAGAAGGAGGACGTGAACGGGGGCGCTCAAGCTCATGGCCTACCTCACCGTCGGCGCGATCGCCGCCAGCCTGGTCGCTCTGCTCGCGTGGGCCCTCCTGCGTCTGGAGGGGATCGAGCCGAGCGGACGGCGGCCACGCACGAGAAGCAGGAGTTCGGCGCGGCCCGCCGAATTGGTGTAGATACGCACGACCTCAATGCGAGCGCAACGTTTCCGAAACATCTGGTAGCCTCGCCCACACGCCGAATCCGCGGTGACGCGGAGCGGGGGAACCAAGGTGGTGTGAACCACTGGGGCGAACCTCCCGAGAGGGAGGCGCGCAAGCTCTTTCAGCGCGAGCCCGTCAGCTAACCCCGTAGGCGTTCGAAAGAGAATGCCGCCCTTCGTTAGCCTCAAATCGTTCCGTTGCGCCGCTTTGGCGCTCGTCTGCCTGCTGGTGCCGGCCCTTGCCGGCACGGCCGCTGCAGAGCCGAGCCCGACCAGCGGCGGCGCGACCTTCGAGCCCCCGCCACCGCCGCCGGCCAAGGCGACCGTCGTCAACGGCAAGGCCATCGCCCCCGCGAACGCGCCTTCCCGCGTCAGGCGCGTGATCGAGGCGGGCAACCGGCTGATCGGTAAGCCGTACATCTACGGCGGAGGCCACAAGCCCTTCAGCAGCCGACTGGACAGGGGCTACGACTGCTCTGGCACCGCCAGCTACGCGCTCTTCGGCGGTCGCTTCCTGCGGTTGCCCATGCCCTCGGGTTCCTTCATGACGTGGGGGCAGACCGGCCCCGGCACCTGGATCACCACGTACGCGCACTCCGGCCACATGTACCTGGTGGTCGCAGGGCTCCGGCTCGATACCGGGATGCGCGACGACCCGACCAGCACCGGCCCGGCGTGGAGCAAGCGGCTGCGCCCGGCGGACGCCTACGTCGCGCGGCACCCGCGCGGTTACTGAGCCCGCGCAGGCGACGCTTTCCCGTTGGGGCCTCCCCGGTCGCTGCTTTGGCCGGGAATCAGGACGCCGCGCGCGATATCCTCGGGTCGACTCGCGAGTCAGCGACATCGGCGACACTGGAGAAGCCCTCAGCGATGGCGATAGCCACGAGCCTTACCGAGAAGACCGACGAGCAGAAGGCGATCACCGAGATGGTGCGCCAGTTCGTCGACAACGAGGTGCTCCCGATCGCCGAGGAGCACGACCACGAGGACAAGTTCCCCGAGCACGTGGTCGAGCAGATGAAGGAGCTCGGCCTGTTCGGCGTGACCATCCCCGAGGAGTTCGGCGGAATGGGACTCGATCTGACCACCTACGCGATGATCGTCGAGGAGCTCTCGCGCGGCTGGATCTCGGTCTCGGGCATCGTCAACACCCACTTCATCGGCTCCTATCTTCTGATGAAGTTCGGCACCGACGAGCAGAAGCAGTCCTTCCTCCCGCGCATGGCCACCGGTGAGCTGCGCGCCGCCTTCTCGCTGTCCGAGCCGGAGGTCGGCTCGGACGTCCAGGGCATCAAGTCGACCGCCAAGAAGCTCGACGACGGCTACTGGCAGCTCAACGGCCAGAAGATGTGGGTCACCAACGGCCTGATGTCGGGTGTCGTCTTCGTGCTCATGAAGAGCGACCCGCACGCCGACCCTCCCCACAAGGGCATGACCTGCTTCATCACGGAGAAGGAGCCGGGCGTCTCCGAGAACACGGGCGACTTCAAGGGCCTCGACGTCCCACCCAAGATCAAGAAGATGGGCTACAAGGGCGTCGAGTCGACGGAGCTGATCTACGACGGCTACATCAGCAGTCCCGACCGCATCCTGGGCGGGGAGGAGCACGGCGTCGGCAAGGGCTTCGCCCAGATGATGGACGCCCTCGAGGTGGGCCGGGTGAACGTGGCGGCCCGCGGCGTCGGCATCGCCCAGCGAGCGCTCGAGCTGGCGCTGCGCTACTCGCAGGAGCGCAAGACCTTCGGCAAGCCGATCGCGCAGCACCAGGCGATCCAGTTCAAGCTCGCCGACATGGCCACCAAGATCGAGGCCGCGCGCCTGCTCACGTTCAAGGCGGCCCGCATGAAGGACGCCGGAGAGCGCTCGGACCTCGAAGCCGGCATGGCGAAGCTGTTCGCCTCGGAGACCGGCAAGGAGGTCGTGGAGGAGGCGTTCCGCATCCACGGCGGCTACGGGTACTCCAAGGAGTACGAGATCGAACGCCTCTACCGCGACGCGCCGCTGCTGCTGATCGGCGAGGGGACTTCCGAGATTCAGCGCATGGTGATCGGCAAGAAGCTCCTGGAGCGCAACAAGATCTAGGCCCGGGTTGTCCGCTGCCGACACCAAGACGCTGATCGCGCATGCGGTGGAGCGCCTGCGCGACGAGCTGCCCGCCCTGCGCAAGCTGCAGCTCGTCGTGAGGCTGGAGCTGTACACACACGGCAGGGACGTGCCGATCTGGCGGGTCGAGCTGCCGGGCCCGAAAATCGACCGAGATCCAGCGGCCGACTCGCGGATCGACGTCTCGGTCGCTCGGCCGCGCTTCAACGAGCTGGCAACGGACGGAACGCTCGAGGACTGGGCCAGGGCCTACGCCCGCGGCGACGTCAAGGTCACCGGGGACAGGGCAGTCCTGGCGCTGCTCGGCAACGTGATCCAGCGCCGGCGCGCGCGCGTCTAGGTGTCCTGCCTCGGGCGAGCAGCTCGCGCAGGGCGCGGTTGTGGGTGTAGCTCCAGGCGTTGTCCGACATCAGCCGCTCCGGCTTGACGCCGTGGTCGGCGAAGAATTCGAGCGCCCGCTCGACGAACCCGGTCACCGTGGCTGCTCGCTCGTCGGGGTGGCGCTCGGAGTAGGCCAGGCGCGAGTGGTCGTCGACGATCGAGTGGACGAACTCGTGTCCCAGACGCAGCCGCTTGTCGGCACCCGTTTGGTCACGCACCCCGGTGACGGCGTGTCCTGGCCTGATGAAGCGCTGGAAGCGCTTGGTGTCGATGTGCAGCAGGTCGCCGGGGCAGGGCCACTGGTAGCGGCGGACCGCCTCCGGCGGCGCCCGCGGCCGGCGCGAGAGGCCGGCCCGCTTGAGTGCGCGCCAGACCGTCGCGTGTGCGGCCCCCACCTCGCCGGCGACCAACCGCGGACCCCAACCCGTGCGCCGGCGCACGGCGCAGATCTGGCGTTGCTTTGACTGACACAGCAACGCCGGTGAGCGCCGCGGCCGTGAGGAGCGATCGACCAGACAGGCGCCCGATGCGCGCTGCGCCGGACTCGCCGCCCGCCACCGATGCCACCACTTGTGGGCCGTCGCAGGCGACACGTTGAAGCGTGCCGCGGCCCGCTTCAACGTCATCCCCCGCTCGATCGCGAACACCAGCTCGCGGCGTCCATTCAGAGTGAGCGCAGCTCTAGGGTGGTAGATCATCCGGGCCCTCCTCCAGGCAGTGAGTCGTCGCGGACCCACAGCCTCAGGAGAGGCCCGGATGCCTTCTCAGACGTTCACAACGTGGTGAGGCACGTCACCTAGAGCGCCGCATCGGCATTCGTCCCGGTTGGCTCCCGGTGCCGCGAAAACGCACCTGCCGTGGTTCGGCGACGACGCCGACCCGGTTACGAATTCGTCACATCAGATTTCCCGGTCGCGGCAATCTCGGGCTATTCTGGGTCAGGTGCAAGACCGCGTGCAAGATGCCGAAACCAATGAAACGAGGGGCGAGGAGAAGGCCGGGGCCGGCCCGACCAAGCCCGACCGGACGACCGCCCGGCAGAGCAGGGGGAAGTCTGGGCGCTTCGAGCGTCAGAACGGCGGCGAGGCCGAGACGGCTCTCTCCCCGCGGACGCTGCTGACGCGCTTGGAGCAGCAGTCCGGGCAGCTGGGGATCCTCCGCTCCAAGCTCGACGAGACGCGTCAAGCGCTCGCGCATGAGCGTGAGGCGGCTCAGGCTGCTCAAGCTGCGCTCGAGGAGGAGCGGCGCAACCGCGAGCGAATCGAGGGGAACCTCAAGCGCGAGCGTTCCGCCCGCGAGCAGGCCGAGGACAGCGTGAGTGACTCGCGTGCCACGGCCAGCGCCCTGGAAGCGCAACATCACCTGCTGCGTGCCCAGGTGAAGGCGCTGGAGCACAAGTCGCGACGCCGCTTCTCGCTCCGGCGAGGCCGGTAGCGCTCCCCCGCCCGGTAGCTGCTCAGGCCCCCGTAGGGGTCAGCATCTGCGTGCAGGCGAAGAAGGCCGCGTTGCGCGGGTCGTCGTTGCGGCGGATGCGCACCTCCCAGACCTGGGTGCGGCGACCCAGGTGCAGCGGCCGCCCGACGGCGTGGAGGACGTCGCCGGGGTGCCCGGCGGCGAAGACGTTAGCCTTCAGCTCGGCGGTCGTGAAGTCGTGGCCCTCGGGCATGTTCCGCCACGTTCCCCAGGCGGCGACGCTGTCCGCGAAGGCGACCCAGACGCCCCCGTGCACGTAGCCGCCGGGGTGGAGGTGGCGCTCGTCGACCACCAGCCGGCCCTCGACCTCGCGCTCCTCGATGCGGATCACCTCGATGCCCAGCGCGCCGGGGAAGCTCCCGGCTAGACGCTCCTGAAACAGCTCCGGCGTGACCTCGGGCTTGGTCAGGTGCGCTCCAGCGCGGTGCCGTCGTAGAGCTTGACCACGCGCACCGTGCCGGGCGGGGCGGGCTCGAGGCAGAGCTCACAGAGCACGCACTCGTCGAGTTGCTCTTCGCGGATCTCCAGACCGCCGGGCGTCGCCTTGAAGATGTCCACTGGGCACACCTCCTCGAGCTTCTTCGCCAGCTCCACGTCGTCGCCGACGCTGTCGTGCACCTCCACGTCGATGAACAGCCCCGGCATCAGGCGTGCGCCCCCAGCTCGCGCACGGCGTCCGGGATGGCGTCGATCCGCTCCACGACCGGGATCCCGGCGGCCTCGAGGCGCGCGATCTTCTCCGTGGCGGTCTCCTCCTTGCCCTCCACGATCGTGCCCGCGTGCCCGAACGACATGCCCTTCATCTCCTCGTCGTCCATGAAGCGGCCGGCCATGAACGCCACGATCGGCAGGCGCGAGTTGTGCTCGGCGACCCACTCCGCGAGCTGCGCCTCCATCCGCCCGCCGGGCTCGGTGTAGATCACGATCGCCTCGGTCTGCTCGTCGGCCTCGAACAGCGGCATCAGCTCGGCGTAGCTGGAGCCGATGATCGCGTCGCCGCCGATCGAGATCGCCGTCGACACGCCCAGTCCGGCGGCGCTCAGCGTCGACGAGATCTCGGTGGTCATGCCGCCGGAGCGCGACATCACTCCGACGCTGCCGGGCTGGTAGGCCTGCTCGGTGTTCTTCGCGGGTCCGCCGATGCCGCCCATCTTGGCCACGCCCGGCACGACCAGCCCCAGGCAGTTGGGGCCGATGATGCGGGCGCCGCGCGCGTCGGCGGCCTCGACCATCTGGGCCACGTCGCCACGCGGGATGCGCTCGGTCACGATCACGATCAGGCCGATGCCGGCGTCGATCGCCTCGAGCACGGCGTCCTTGGTGAAGGCCGGCGGCACCGTGACGACGGAGCCGTCGGGCACCCGCCCGCCGTTGTGCTCCACGACCTGCTGAACCGTGTCGAAGACGGGCACCCCGTGGACGTCGCGCCCCTTGCGCCCGGGCGTGACCCCGCCCACGATCTTCGAGCCGTAGTCGAGGCACTCGCGGGTCAGGTTGACCGCCTCGCGCCCGGTAATGCCCTGGACGATGAACGTCGTGTCTTCGTTGATCAGGATGCTCATGCGGCGGCTCCCTGGATCTTCGCGACGGCGCGCCCGGCGGCCTCGTGCATCGACACCGAGCGGTCGCAGTAGTCCACGCCGTAGCGGTCGAGGATTTTGGAGCCCTCTTCCTCCCAGGCGCCGGGGATGCGGAAGATCGCGATCGTCTCCGCCGGGTCCTTGTCGAGCTCGAGGCAGGCCTTGATCACGCCGCGGGCGACGATGTCCACACGGGTGTTGGAGACGATCGACATCATCACGGCGATCTTCTCCACGCCGTCCTTCCGCAGCACCGCCTTCGCCAGCCCGCAGGCCTTCGCGACCGAGGGATTGCCGCCGATCTCCGAGTAGTTGGCGGGCCGGCCGCCGTGGCCGCGGACGGCGTCGGTCAGCGTCAGCGAGCCGCCACCGGCCCCGATCACCAGGCCGAGGTTGCCGTGGAAGCCAGTGTCCTTGCCTTGGATCACGCCACGGTGGTCGGCCGCGTCGATCGCCTTAACGGCCGCCTCGAAGGGGCTCGGCTCGTGGCCCTCGCGCGTGCCCTCGTCCGCCCCGATCCCGAGCTCGGCCAGCAGCGCCTGCTGCCGTGGCATCCCCTCGTTCTCCATCTCCATGTGAGCGTCGAGGGCCACGAAGCTGCCGTCCCCGAGCTGCGCGAGGGGGTTGATCTCCGCCAGCGTCATGTCGCGCTCGCGGAACAGGCGCGCCAGTCGCGCCAGGATCGGCGTGAGGCGGTTGAGCGCGCTGCCCGTAACTCCGGCCGCGGCGATCACCTGCTTGGCCTGGTAGTCGGGGAACGGCAGCAGGTTCGAGTAGTGGCCACGCCCTACGTGGCCGGGGTGCTCCTCCGCCACCTGCTCGATGTCGATCCCGCCCATGTCGCTGAACAGCATCAGCGGCCGCTTGCGGGTGCCGTCCCACACCACTCCGGCGTAGTACTCCTGCTTGACCTGCGCCTTCGGATCCACGAGCACGCCGCGCGGCATGTGGCCGCCTATCTCCAGTGCCAGGATCGCCTCGGCGTGCTGCTCCGCCTCGTCGGGCGTGTCGGCGAACCGGACGCCGCCGGCCTTCATGCGGCCGCCGGTCAGCACCTGCGACTTGATCACCGCGGGACCGCCGATGCGCTCGGCAATCGCCCGCGCCTCGGTGGCGCTGGTGGCGAACCCGAAGTCGGTGACCGGAATCCCGGCCCGCTTGACGATCTCGCGGGCCTCGTACTCGTAGAACCTCATAGGCGGCGCGGAACCCTACCGATCCCCCGCGGGCGCGGGCGGCGCTAGGCGCCGACCGGCTCGAAGCCGTACGCCTCGGCCAGCTCGGGGTCCTTGGCCGCCAGCCGCTCGGCCAGGTCGACCATCACGCGGCACTGCTTCCAGGTGGCGTCGTCCTGCATCTTGCCGTCGATCATGTGCACACCGCGGCCGTCCGGGATCGCCTCGATCACCTTCTTGGCGAAGGCGACCTCCTCGGGATCCGGCGAGAACACCTGCTTGGCGATCTCGAGCTGCACCGGGTGCAGTGACCACGCGCCGACGCAGCCGAGCAGGAAGGCGGCCCGGAACTGGGTCTCGCAGCCGGTCGTGTCCCTGATGTCGCCGTAGGGTCCGTAGATGGGCAGGATCCCCGCGCTCGTGCAGGCGTCGACCATGCGAGCGATCGAGTAGTGCCATGGGTCCTGCTGCGCCGTCGCGCGCGGAGCCTCGGGATCGTCCGAGTCGGGATCCTCGATTACCCGGTAGCCGGGGTGGCCGCCGCCCACGCGCGTTGTCTTCATCCGGCGCGACGCGGCCAGGTCGGCCGGTCCGAAGCTCATGCCCTGCATGCGGGGGCTGGCCGTGGCGATCTCCTCGAGGTTCACCACTCCCTGCGAGGTCTCGAGGATGGCGTGCACGAGCAGCGGCCGATCTAGGCCCGCCTTCGCTTCGAGCTGGGCGAGCAGGCGGTCCACGTAGTGGATGTCCCACGCTCCCTCGACCTTCGGGACCATGATCACCTCGAGCCGGTCGCCGATCTCGGTGACCAGCTCGGTCAGGTCGTCGAGTACCCACGGGCTCTCCAGGCTGTTCACACGCGTCCACAGCGCGGTGTCCCCGAGGTCCGCGTTGCGCGCCGCGTCGATCAGGGCGCGGCGCGACGCCTCCTTGCGCTCGAGCGGCACGCCGTCCTCGAGGTTGCCGAGCAGGATGTCGCTCTGGCGCGCCAGGTCGGGCGCCTTTGAGGCCATCTTCTCGTTCGAGAAGTCGAGAAAATGGATCATCCGCGACGGCTTGAAGGGGATCTCGCGGAGCGGCTCGGGCGCATCGACGGCCTGCGGCTTGAAGAAGTCACGTGGATTGCGCATTCGGGGGCCCAATCTAGCGCCCCGCTGGCCGCGCGGCGTGCCTGTTCGCGCCGGTTGCGGCATCATCCCGCGCCGATGGCCGAGGTTCTCGTGCTCTGCTACCACGCCGTCAGCGAGCGCTTCCCGGCGCCGCTGTCGGTGACGCCCGCCGCCTTCGAGCGCCAGCTGGCCCTGCTCGTCCGGGCGGGTTACCAGGGCGCCACCTTCGAGGCCGCCGCCGGCGGGCCGCCCGCGCCGCGGACCGTGGTGATCACCTTCGACGATGCCTACCTGTCCGTGCTGCGGCTGGGCAAGCCGCTGCTGGACGCGGTTGGCTTCCCGGCCACGGTGTACGCGCCCACCGCGTACCTGGACGCTCCCGACCGACCGCTGTCATGGGCCGGCATCGAGCAGTGGATCGGCGGCCCGCACGAGCAGGAGCTGCTGCCGATGGCGTGGGACCAGCTCGGCGAGCTGGCCGACGCCGGGTGGGAGATCGGCTCGCACACCCGCACCCACCCGCACCTGACGACCCTCGACGACGAGTCGCTGCGCTCCGAACTGGTCGAGTCGCGCGCCACCGTCGAGCAGCGGCTCGGGCGGCCGTGCCCCACGCTTGCCTATCCCTATGGCGATCACGACGAGCGCGTGGTCGCCGCGGCAGGGG
>JACCSF010000394.1 GCA_013813135.1 Thermoleophilaceae bacterium
AGCCCGCGCAGGGCGGCGGGGTCCGCGGCCTGCAGCCGCGCCGGCTGCCCGCCCACACGCGGGGGCGGCAGCTCCTCGAGCCGGGGGCGGCGCTGCCCCTTGCTGCGCAGTCGCGAGTAAGCGGTTCGGACCATGTCGCTGAGGCCGTCTGCCGTGTACGCGGCCACCATCTCGAGACGCTCGGGGTCGGTGCCCATGAAGGTCTCGAGGGCTTGGTCGAACGCGTCGGCGGCGATCCGCTCGGCCTCCAGCGTGTCGAGCACGCGGAACTCGGGATCGATGCCGGCGCTCAACGCGTGGGCGCGCAGAACGCGCGCGCAGAAGCCATGGATGGTGGAGATCCAGGCCCCCTCGGCGGCCCGGGCCTCGGCTCTGTGACCGCTCTCGAGGAAGCGCCTGCGAACCCGCGTCTTCATCTCGGCCGCCGCCTTGTCGGTGAACGTGATCGCGAGGATGCCCTCTACTGGCACCCCATCGTCGATCACGGCCCGCACGAAGCGCTCGACGAGCACGGTCGTCTTGCCGGTCCCCGCACCGGCCCGCACCATCAGCGAGCAGTCGCGGCGGGCGACCGCGCGTTCCTGCTCGGGGGTCAGCTCCCGTGGGCTCACGCCTCGCACCTGCAGATCGAGGGGTACGAGCAGCCGCCGTTCCAGGCGCACTGGTCCGGATCGCAGCCGAGCTCCCCGCCGCGCATGCGGGCGTCGGTCCTGCGGACCTGGCCGAGCGCCCAGTCGAGCTTGGCCCGGAACTCGTCGGGGGGAAGCACATCGGTCCGCTTGTAGCCGGCGCCGAGCTCCTCGACGCCTTGCGCGACCATGCCGCGCGGCGAGTCCGTGCTGCCTAGCGGAACGTAGACGCCGCCCGCGGCACGCAGCTCGAGCAGCCGCTCGACGACGAGCATGTAGAGGGCGGCCTGGAAGCGGTTCTCGGCCTCCCAGGAGCCGACCTTGTAGGAGTCGACCCGCTTGCCGCTCTTGTAGTCGATCACCAGCGCCATCCCATCGCTCGTGTCCACGCGGTCGATGCGTCCACGCACCTTCAGCCCGGGCTCGATCTCCACCGGCGGGCTGGTATCGCCGTCCCCGAAGGGCAGCTCCAGATAGGCGGGCTCGAAGCTACCGTCGCGCTCGGCCTCGCGGCGCAGGAAGCGCAGCAGATCGAACTCCAGCCGCCGCGCCGCCGCCTTTACGCGAGTCTGCTTCGGCGACAGCTGGAAGTCGGAGCGCTGGCTGCGCAGCTCCTCGGCCAGGAGCCGCTCTGCCTGGGCGAGATTTGCCTGGGTGACGCGGCGGGAGCCGCTCTCCCCGCGCAGGCGCTCGAACGTGCGCTGGAGCACCGAGTGCGCGTATCGCCCGCGCACCATCTGCTCCGGGTCGGGCACCAGCTCGTTGGGCCGGAGAATGTTCTTGACCAGCCACTTGACCGGGCAGTCGGCGAAGTTCTCGAGCGCGCCCGCGGAGACGGCGTCTCGGGTGGCCAGGCGCTTCAGCAGCGGCTCCGCGGTGAGGCGGCTCGGGGGCAGCTCCACGCGGCGAGGACCGGCCGCCGCCAGAGCCCGCTCGAGCTCCCCCGCCGTGGGAGCATCCTCGGCTCGCCACGTGACGTCGGACAGCGAGCGCGTCGACTCCGCCGCGCCGGGCGCCAGCAGGTCGCGCACGTCCTCCACGAAGAACGACTCGGGCTGAGGGTTGCCCTCCTCGTCGCTCGACCGCGAGGACAGCACCAGCAGTCGCTCGGCGCGCGAGCAGCAGACGTACAACAGGTAGCGCTCGCGGTCGAGCCGGTCCTCGCGAATCGGCAGCCGCAGGCCGCTGGCCCGCGCGATCGCGCGGCGGTCCTCGTCCGGCAGGAACGGCTCGGGCAACGTGCCCTTCGGGAACTCGCCTTCCTGGAGCCCGCACACGAACACCGCCTCGAAGCGGCGGGCCCGGATCGCCTCGGGCTCGGCCACCTGGACGCGGTCCGGCTGCGGCGGTTCGCCGAGGTGAACGCGCAGCTCGTGCAGCAGCGCCAGGACGCGCTCCGGTCCGAGCCGCGTGCGCGGGTCGGCCTCCAGCACAGCGCGCAGCTCCGCCAGCGCTTCGCGCGCCGCCGCATACACGCGCGGGTCATCGAGCTCGGGTCCGCGCAGGATCGCCGCCTGGCGCCGGTAGGGCCCGGCGAACAAGCGGCCGAGCTGGCGCTCGAGCTCGGTGAGGAAGTCGACCCCGGCCCGGGCCTGCCTGAGGCGGTCGAGGTCGTCGAGCTTCCAGTGCTCGCGTTCCCAGAGCGCGCGAGCCTCGGCGGCGCTGTGCGCGCCCTCCCGGCGCACGGACGCCTCGAGGCGATCCGCCAACACCGGCTTCTTCAGCAGTCCCGGCGTGCGCAGCCAGGCCAGCAGGTCCCCGGCGGTCGCGTCGGCCGCGGCGGCGCAGCGCACGAGCGCGATCAGGCCTCGACCCAGCCCGGAGTGCTCGAGCCCGAGGGAGCGGTCGATCGAGAACGGGATGTCGTAGGCGCCGAACACCTGCTCGAGCAGCGACGCGTAGTCGCCCGGCCGGCGCAGGACCACGGCGATGTCGCCCGCCTCCACGCCCCCACGCAATAGGTCGAGCACGCGCGCACCGGCGAGCTCGATCTCGGCGCGTTGGCCGGCGGCGGAGTGGAAGGCGATCGCGCCGCCGGCCTCCACGGCGGTGGCATCGTCCTCGAACAGGCTGCGCTCCACGTGATGCAGCGCGGCGCGCGACTCCGGCGCGTAGTGATCGTCGAGCGGCGGCAGGACCTGCTCCCGCGCACCGAGCCCGAGCAGGTTCTGGTGCACGTTGGCCACCGTCTTGAAGGCCGCCCGGCCGCGCTCATAGGGAAGCGAGACGCAGACGTCGGCGCCGCAGTGATTGGCGATCGTCTCAAGGGCGTCGAGCTGGAGCGGGTTGAAGTCGTCGAACCCGTACACGAAGAGCGGCGTCTGCCCCCAGCTCGAAGGCTCGCGCCGCAGCGCGTCGTCCGCGTGCCAGGCGAACGACTCGGCGTCCGCAAGGCCTGCTGCCTCCAGGCCGTCGCGGTACCCGCGGTAGACGGCGGCCACCTCCTCCGCGTAGCGGCGCCGGGGCCCATCGTCGGCCCAATCGCGCAGGGCGCGCGTGAAGCGCCCCGGCTGCAAAGCGTCGCGTCCCGAGCGGCCTACTTCGGCGACGAACCGCGCCGCTGCCCGCACGAAGCCGCGGTGGCCGGCGGAGGCGGCCAGCAGTTCGAGTTGCGCGCGACGCACCGCCCCTTCCACGATCAGCTCGCGCTGCACCTCGGACGCCACCCACTCGGTGTGGCCCGAGCGCCGGCCGATCTCGCGGAAGAGGCGGTCGAAGCGGAGCACGCTCACACCGAACACCGCGCCACGGTCGGCCAGCTCGCGCTGGGCGTGCTCGACGTCCTGAAAGGCCGGCACCACCAGGATCGGCTCGTCGTCGAGGCGGCCGCGCAGGCCGCCCAGGACCTCGCCGGCCTTGGCGGCGTTGGCGGGCCCGGTTACGAGGGTGAGGGGCACATCTGCATGGTCGCTATTCGCCCGGACCGCCTGACGCGAGGGCGCCCTCCGGGAGGGCGAAGACGCCCTTGCGCGCCGCGGCGGCCAGTGCCTCGGCAAAGCGTTTGGGGGGCAGCATCACGGGCGCCTCCTGCAGCTCCCAGCCGCGATTGGGGCGCATGATCCAGCGCGCCACGCGCACCCGGCCGTCGCCGATCCGCTCAGTTCTCAGCTCGTCGCGCAGCTCACCCGAGCGGCCCGCGCTCGCCCCGAACGCGCCGGGCTCGGCCGCCCCGGATGGCGCCTCCGCGGTGGGCGCCGGCGGCAGCAGCTCCTCCGCGGCCGCTTCAGCGAGCAGGGTGGCGA
>JACCSF010000402.1 GCA_013813135.1 Thermoleophilaceae bacterium
GCGACTCAAGCTTCCCCGGTCAGACCAGACGGACGACACGGCACTCTAGGGTCAGCCCGCCGCCAGCCCGAGAACCAACCGAAGCGGTCGGACGTCACCGCCCAAACGCGATCACTCTGACAGTGACGGGACTCTGCGACACCTGCAAGCACCAGAAGCTGGTTCCGAATACGCGCGGAAGCGTGTTCTCCATGTGCGAGCGGTCGAAGACCGACCCGCGCTACCCGAAGTACCCGCGGCTGCCGGTGAAGCAGTGCCCGGGCTACGTCAGCGTGTCCCGCTGACGACGGTCTTCCCGTCGTCGGCGATGCGCACGTCGGGCGCCTTGTCCGAGACGGTGCCGGTGAAGCTGCCGCTCGGCGCCTGGCCGTCGCCCTCGCTGACGGCCTTGGCCCGGCCGTCGAGCCCGGCGGCGATGCGCCAGGCGATCTCGTAGGGCCCCGCCTTCACCGCGGTCACCTTCCACAGGAACGTCTTCTCGGCTCCGGGCTTGAGGCGCCCGCACGCCCAGGTGTTCACGTAGGCGGTGTCGCACCCGAGCGGGGTCGCGTCCTTGGCCTCCGGGAGGCCGCCGATCTCGCGCACCACCCCGTTCACGACGAACTGGGGACGCTCGGAGTTGGCCAGGCCCTGCGCCGTGGCGCGGTAGCTGAGGCCCCTGACCGTGACGGCCACGTTGGGCACCGCCTCGTCGCCGGCGTTGCGCACGGTGATCACGAGGTTGGAGCTTTGCGCCAGCTTCTGCTGCTTCGGGAACATGGCGGCGACCACGTCCACGGCGAAGTCGCCCTCGGGCTCATCCTCGTCTTGGCGCTCGCCACCGCCACAGCCGGCGACGGCGATCAGGCAGACCAGGGCGAAACCCCCAAACACCCGGCCCGGCCGGGTGCGCCCGGTTCCGCTACAGCCCGCGAAGCGGTTCCTCCTCGCCTCCAAGTCCGGCGAACATAGCACCGTTCGCTCTGGCGAGGGGCAAGGACTTACCATAGGCTGCGTTTCCCGAGGGAGGAGTTTTGCTTAGTGGTTAGAGCCGCAGCCGACCGGATCTTCCTGCCGACAAAGAGCCTGCTTGAGCAGGTGGGCGACATGATGATCCTGACCGGCAAGACGCTGGTCTCCGCGCTGCGGCCGCCCTACCCGTACGGCACCGAGTTCGTGCAGCAGTTCCTGTTCATGCTGCGCCTCTGCTGGCTGCCACTGACGATCTCCACCATTGCGTTCGGCTACGGGGCTCCTGGGCTGCAGGCTGGCAACTTCCTCGTCCTGTTCGGCGCGATCGACCGCCTCGGCGGCTTCTTCGTGCTGGCCTCGATCCGCGAGTTCGCGCCGTTCGTGACGGCGATCATCCTCGCCGGCGTCGGCGGCACCGCGATCACGGCCGACCTGGGAGCGCGCAAGATCCGCGAGGAGCTCGACGCGCTGCAGGTGCTCGGCGTCGACCCGATCAAGAACCTCGTCGTCCCGCGCTTCCTGGCCTTGATGGTCGTGACGGGCCTGTTCAACATCTACGCCCTGATCTTCGGCATCTTCGGCGGCGTGCTCGCGACGCTCACCTTCGACGCGCCGCTCGGCCCCTTCTTCGCGACCTTGCTCAACAACGCGTCGATCCCCGACCTATGGGGCTCCGTGCTCAAGACGACCCTGTTCGGGGCGATCATCGCGGTGGTCTCCTGTTACAAGGGGATGACCGCGTCCGGCGGCGCGGAAGGGGTGGGTAGAGCCGTGAACCAGGGCGTGGTGATCGAGTTCCTCGGCATCTTCGCGTTCAACTACGCCTTCACCCAGACGCTGCTCGCCACCCATCCCGAGATCTCGGTGATCAAGTGAGAACGAACGCTCACACGCGCCGGAGGTTCGCTGACTGATGGGAGGATCCTGGTTGAGCGTCCCCAAGGACTGGATCGCTTCGTTCGGCGACATCGCCAAGTTCTCGGCGCGCGTCGTGGTGGACGTGTTCAACGGCCGCGTGCTGCGCTTCTTCGGCGAGACGCTGCGCCAGGCCGGCATCCTGATCTTGGGGTCCGCGATCGTGATCTGGGGGCTCGCGTTCATCATCGGCCTCCAGTGCGGGATCGAGGGCGCCTACCTGAACCGCTCGATCGGCGCGCCCGCGTACTCGGGCGTCTTCTCGGCGTGGTGCGACCTCAGGGAGCTGATGCCCTACGCGTTCGGCTACATGATGTCGGCCAAGGTCGGCACCGGCTTGGTCGCCGAGATCGGCGCCATGCGCATCTCCGACGAGATCGACGCGCTCGAGGTCATGGGCATCAACTCGCTCGTGTTCCTGTGCGCGACGCGCCTGCTGGCGGCGTGGCTGGTGCTGCCGTTCGTGTACATCGCCGCCGTCGGAGCGGGCTTCTTCGCGAGCTACTTAGCCGTGGTCCAGCAGATCGGGGAGGTGAGCTCCGGGGGGTACTTCTTGATCTTCTGGATGTTCCAGAACCCGCCCGACCTGTTCTACTCGCTGATCAAGGGCATGACGATGGCAACGGTCATAGTCCTGGTCGGTTGCTACTACGGTTACACGGCCAGCGGCGGGCCCGTCGGCGTCGGCACGGCGACGGCCAAGTCGATGGTGTTGAACACGGTGATGGTGCACCTGGTCGGCATGGTGGGCACGCAGATCTTCTGGGGCTCGAACCCAAGAGCCCCTATCGGTGGATAGACGGACGCGAGGGGAGCATCGATGGAGGGGAGAACGGAAGAGGGATCGGGACGACCGCTCGACCCGCGCGACTGGGAAGCCACGCGCGGGGAGCAGCAGGCCGAAACGCGCCCGCCGGAGGACTCGCGGACGCACGAGGATGTCCCAGAGAACATCCTGGCGCAGACGCGTGACGGCGAGGATCCCTACCTCTGGCACAGCGGGCGCACGCGCGAGCACGGCGCCCAGGACGCGGTCGAGTTCATCGATGTCAGGAAGGCATTCGGCCGCAACACCATCCTCAACGGCCTCAACCTGGGTCTACCCGACGGCCAGATCTCGATGATCCTCGGCCCTTCCGGCACGGGCAAGTCGGTCTGCATCAAGCACATGGTCGGACTGCTCTACCCGGACGAGGGCGACGTGCTGGTGCACGGCGAGTCGGTGCCCGACATGGCCGACGACGAGCTGTTCGAGATGCGCAAGAAGTTCGGTGTCCTGTTCCAGGACGGCGCGCTGTTCGGGTCGATGAACGTGTTCGACAACACGGCCTTCCCGCTGCGCCAGCACACGGACAAGGGCGAGGAGGAGATCAGCGAAATCGTCCTGCGCCGCTTGGGCGAGGTGGGCCTCGGCGGGGCGCTCGACAAGATGCCGAACGAGTTGTCGGGCGGAATGCGCAAGCGCGCCGGGTTCGCCCGCGCGCTCGTCCTGGACCCCGACATCGTGCTCTTCGACGAGCCAGATTCAGGGCTGGATCCGGTGCGCACGGCTCTGCTGTGCGAGCTGATCATGGAAGTTCACGAGGAGAACGGCGGCGCTTACTGCGTGATCACGCACGACATCATGTCGGCGCGCCGGGTGGCGGACTACATCGCGATCCTCTGGAAGGGCCGGATCGTCGAGTCGGGGCCGGCGAGTGAGCTGTTCAACTCCGACAACCAGTTCGTGAGGCAGTTCCTGTCCGGGGAGGCACAGGGCCCCCTCGGAATGGAGTAACGAGACGGAGCAATGGCGTGCAGGGCATCCTGCGCGCGCTGTGATGTTCGGTCATAGACTGGGCTCGCAGGGAGGCGTCGAGCGATCGACCGCGCTTGGACTCAAGGGAAACGAGAGAGGGACGGATCCGTGAACCGCTCCATGACGAGCGGGGATCGACGGTCGCCCGCGTCATAGCGGTCGCGGCGCTGGTCGCTGCCGTGGCGCTGGCGGCGCTGGCCATGTTCGGCAACGGTGGGTCCTACAAGGTCCACGCGGTCTTCCAGAACGCCGGGCAGCTGGTCAAGGACAACCAGGTGCGCATCGGTGGGTCGCCGGTCGGCACGATCACCGACATCGCCCTCGACGAGTCCGCGCAGGCCGTCGTGACGATGGACATCCAGGACGACGACCTCACGCCCCTGCATTCGGGCACGACGGCCACGATCCGGTCGACCTCGCTGTCCGGCATCGCCAACCGGTATGTCTCGCTGCAGCCGGGGCCGAACAGCTCTCAGCAGATCGCCGACGGTGGGCAGATCGGCACGGACGACACGAGCGCGCCCGTGGACCTCGACGTGCTGTTCAACACGCTCGACGCCAAGACGCGCAAGGGCCTCGCGAACGTCCTTCGGGGCTCTGGCACTTGGTACGAGGGTCGCGGCGAAGAGGCAAACGAGAGCACCAAGTACTTCGCGCCGTTCCTCAACAGCACCACCCGGCTGACGAGCGAGCTGGCACTGGACCAGGCGGTCTTCAAGCGCTTCGTCAGCGACACGGCGGCCACCGTGTCCGCCATCGCCGAGCGCCGCGACGACCTCGCCGGTCTCGTCCAGAACACCAACACCGCGTTCCGTGCGATCGGCGACCAGAGTGTCGCGCTGGACCGCGCCCTGGAGCTGCTGCCGAGCACGCTGCGCAAGGCCAACACGACCTTCGTCAACCTGCGCTCGACCCTCGACGACCTCGACAAGCTCGTGGCCGAATCGAAGCCGGGAACGCGTGACCTGGCGCGCTTCCTGCGGGAGCTGCGGCCGCTGATCAGGGAGGCGCGCCCGACCGTGGCCGACCTGCGCCGGCTGATCAGGGCCCCCGGCTCCGACAACGATCTGATCGAGCTCACGGCCCAGCAGCCGCGCCTGGCGCAGCTGACCGCCACGGTCTTCCCGCGCGCGATCCGCACGCTCGACCGCGTGCAGCCGGTGTTCGAGTACGTGCGCGGCTATACGCCTGACTTCGCCGCCTGGATCGCCGACTTCGGCCAGGTGGCCGCCAACTACGACGCCAACGGCCACTACGCGCGAGTCCAGCCGATGTTCCTGCCGACCAACTACTCGGGCGGCACGCTGACGGCGGTGGATCCGTCCCAGAAGCTGAACGGCTTCGAGACGGGAGTGAAGAACCGCTGTCCGGGCGGCATCACGCAGGCCTCCCCCGACGGCTCCAGCCCCTTCGCCTTCGGGGGCTGTGACACGGCGGCGAGCCCATGAGGAGGCTGATCTACATCTGCCTGTTCGTGGCGATCGTGCCCTGGATCGTGATAGGCATCGTGCGCGAGTCTTCGGACAACGACACGCTCGAGCACTACTACGTTCGAGCGGTCTTCGACAACGCGGCCAACCTCGTCAGCGGCGAGGACGTGAAGGTGGCCGGCGTTCCCGTCGGCGTGGTCCAGGGGCTGGAGGTGACCGACGACAAGAAGGCGGCGGTCACCCTGCTGATCGACGACGCGGAGTTCATCCCCTGGAAGCAGGACGCCAAGTGTGTGATCAGGCCCCAGGGGCTGATCGGCGAGAAGTTCGTCGAGTGCGAGCCCGGATCCACGTCGGCCGAGCCGCTGGCTCAGATCGAGGACGGCGACGGCGAGGGCGAGCGGCTGCTGCCGCTCGCGAACACCAGCTCGCCGGTCGACATCGACCTGCTCAACGACATCATGCGGCTGCCCTACCGGCAGCGCTTCGCGATCCTGCTCAGCGAGTTCGGCACCGGCTTGGCCGGGCGCGGCGACGAGCTGAACGAGGTCATCCATCGCGCCAACCCGGCCCTGCGCGAGACCGACAAGCTGCTCGCCGTCCTGGCCGATCAGAACCGCGTGCTCGCCAACCTGGCGCGCGACTCCGACGCCGCACTGGGTCCGCTGGCGCGCGAGCGCAGGCGCGTGTCCGACTGGATCGTCCAGGCCAACGCGACCGGCGAGGCGTCGGCGGAGCGGCGTGGCGACATCCGGCTCGGCATCAACCGCCTGCCGGCGTTCCTGCGCAAGCTGCGGCCGCTGATGGCCGATCTCGACGAGCTCGCCAAGCAGGGCACGCCCCTGCTGCGCGACCTGGGCACGGCCGCCCCGCAGATGGACGATCTGATCAAGGGTCTCGGCACGTTCTCCGAGGCGGGCCGCAAGAGCTTCCCGAGCCTCGGCGACGCGCTCGAGCGCGGCCGCCCGGCGCTGATCCGCGCCCGCCCGGTGATCCAGGACCTGCGCAGGCTCGGGCGCGAGGCCGCGCCGGCGACGGACGACCTCGACAAGCTGACCGCGAGCCTCCAGAAGACCGGCGGCGTCGAGCGCATCAACGAGTTCCTCTACTACCTGTCGCTCAGCACGAACGGCTTCGACGCGATCGGCCATTACCTGCGTGCTGGGCTGATAACCAACAGCTGCTCGACTTACGTGCTCCGCTCGGCCACCGGCTGCAACGCCAAGTTCTACGACCCTTTCTCGGGCCCCGCGTCGGCCTCCCTCGAACCCCGCAACGCGAAGTTCGACAAGACCGCCCGACGTAGCCGCGGCAGCGTGAGCCCCCAGGGCACGCTGCTCCAAGGGCTGCTCGGCGCGCCCGGCGACGCCGACCAGACGCGCGAGCGCGATCAGGGGATCAAGCGCCTGCGCGAGGGAGCCGGCGGCCAGTCCCAGGCGTTGCAGGGCGAGGAGCCCATGCTCGACTACCTGCTCGGAGGCGAGCAGTGAGGTCGCGCAGCACCGCCAGCCTGGCGGCGAGCCCGGTGCTAGTCGGCGCCGTGACGGTGCTGGTCACGATCGTCGCTGTCTTCCTCTCCTACAACGCCAACACGGGCCTGCCGTTCGTTCCGACCTACGACCTCAAGGCGAACCTCCCGAACGGGGCCCAGCTGGTCAGGGGCTTCGAGGTGCGCATCGGCGGCGCGCGCGTCGGCCAAATCTCGAAGATCGAGGCGAAGCGGCGCAAGGACGGTTCCACCTACGCGCAGATCACGATGAAGCTCGACAAGGAGATCGAGCCGCTGCGGGCAGACACCACGCTGCTGGTGCGCCCGCGCTCGGCGATCGGCCTCAAGTACGTCCAGCTCAGCCCCGGCCGCGGTCAGCAGGACCTCGAGTCGGGCGCGGTCATCCCGGTCAGGCAGGCGCGCCCAGAGGTGGTCGAGCTCGACGACCTCTTCAACATGTTCGACGAGAAGGCCCGCGTCGGATCGCGCAACTCGATCAACGGCTACGGCGGCGGGCTCGCCGGCCGCGGCGATGACCTCAACAGGGCGATCGCCGCGCTCGTCCCGCTGCTGCGCGACCTGGAGCCCGTGGCATCCAACCTGGCGGCGCGCGAGACCCAGCTCGGCCGGCTCTTCAGGGAGCTGAGCGATGCAGCCTCGGAGGCAGCCCCCGTGGCGGAGGTCCAGGCGGCGCTGTTCGTGAACCTCGACACCACCTTCACCGCGCTCGCATCGATCGCCCGGCCTTACCTGCAGGAGACGATCTCCGAAGGGCCGCCGAGCGAGGAGCTGGCGATCCGCGAGTTCCCGTTCCAGGGCAAGTTCCTTCGCAACAACGCCGCCTTCTTCCGCGAGCTGCGGCCGGGCGTCGCCACTCTGCCGCACTCGGCGCCGATCCTCGCGGCGGCTTTCGAGGCCGGCACGAGGACGCTGCCCAAGACGCCTCCGATGAATGAGGACCTGGCCGACGTGTTCGACAGCCTCGCGGACTTCTCGGAGGACCCGTTGGTGCGGCAGGGCGTCCAGCAGCTCACGCGGCTGTCCTCGTCGCTGCGGCCGACGCTCGCCTTCCTCGCGCCGGTGCAGACGACGTGCAACTACGCCACGCTGTTCTTCCGCAACGCCGCCAGCGTCCTATCGGATGGCGACGCCAACGGCACCTGGCAGCGCTTCATCATCGTCCCGGGCCCGAGCGACGACAACCCGGCCACCCTCGGCGCGGTCGGCCCCAACAACGAGATCGGGCCAGCCTCGGCGCCGGCTGACGGGCCGCAGCCGTACAACCACCTCCACGCGAACCCGTATCCGAACACGGCATCGCCCGGCCAGACGCGCGAGTGCGAGGCCGGCAACGAGCGGTACCCGGACACGAGCGGGCGGACCCTGATCGGCAACCAGCCCGGCAACCAGGGCACCGAGACCGAGGACCAGGTCAAGGGTCAGGGGGGCACCCAGTGAGGAAGGTGCACGGCCGCCAGATGACGGCCTTCCGCGCCGGCCTCATCGGACTCGGGCTGATCCTGGTGCTCGCCTACCTCGGCTTCACGAAGGACATCCCCTTTACGCGCTCGTTCGAGCTGCAGGCGGTGTTCCGGAACGCGCCGCCGATCGGCACGAACAGCGCCGTCCGGATCGCCGGCGTCGAGGTGGGCAAGGTCTCCAAGGTCGAGCCGCTCGGCGGCGACTCGCCGGGCGTGCGGGTGACCATGAAGCTCAAGGACGACGCGCTGCCGGTTCACAAGGACGCGCTGGTCGAGATCCGTGAGCGGATCTTCCTCGAGGGCAACGTCTTCCTCAACCTGAAGCCCGGCACTCCCGGCTCGCCCGATCTCGACGACGGGGACACGATTCCGGTGTCGCAGACGTCGGCTCCGGTGCAGCTGGACCAGGTGCTCGGCACGCTGCAGACCAACACGCGCAAGGACCTCCAGGACCTGCTGGTGGGCTACGGCGAGGCCCTCAACGGCGAGCCGCGGCCCGGCGAGGACGATGATCAGGATCCGGACACCAAGGGCGAGACCGGCGGCGAGTCGCTCAACGACTCGCTGGAGTACTCGGCCGACGCCCTGCGCGGCTCGACGATCGTGAACCAGGCCTTCCTGGGCAGCGACCTCCACGACATCTCGAAGCTGATCGCCGGCCAGCAGAAGGTCACGGCTGCGCTGTCCAGCAGCGAGGGCAGCCTCAAGGACCTGATCACCAACTTCAACATCACGACCGGGGCGCTCGCCGCCGAGGAGACCAACCTCTCCGAGACGGTGCGCGAGCTGCCCAGGGTGCTCGAGGCGGCCCGGCCGGCGCTCGACAATCTCAACGCCGCCTTCCCGGCCACGCGCGCCTGGGCGCTCGAGATGATCCCGGGCGTCCGCGAGACGCCGGCGACGCTCAAGGCCGGCTTCCCGTGGGTGCGTCAGGCGAGGGCGCTGCTGGCGCCGAGCGAGTTGCAGGGCCTCGTGGACGACCTGCAGCCGGCTGTCGACGACTTCGCGCGGTTCACGAAGGGCCAGATCGAGCTGCTGCCGGTGATCGACCTGTTCAACCGCTGCCAGTACAACGTGGTGCTGCCGAGCGGCGAGACGGTGATTCAGGACGGCGCGCAGACGACGGGCCTCAAGAACTACCAGGAGTTCCTGCAGGCCCTCCAGGGCTTCGTCGGGGCGGGCCAGAACTTCACCGGCAACGGCATCTACACGCGCTACCAGCCCGGCGGCGGCGCTTACCCGGTGCAGACCGGTTCGGCCGGCCTCGGCGTCAACGGAGCGCGCTTCGGCAACGCCACCGCGCCGCCGCTCGGCACGCGACCCGTTCGCGGGCCCAAGCCGCCCTACAAGCCCACCGCCCCGTGCCACAAGCAGGGCGTACCGGATCTGAACGCGGCGAAGATCGGACCGGGGCCGTGAGGCGGCAGATCATGAAGCAGCTGCCGGTGTTCGTGGCGCTCATCGTGCTGCTCGTCGGCGCGCTCGGGGTGACGGCCTACATACTTTCGAACCAGCGCTTCTACCTGCCGGCCTGGGTGCCGTTGATCGGCACCGACTTCTACGAGGTCAAGGCGGAGCTTCCGACAGCCCAGGCGGTGGTGCCCGGGCAGGGACAGACCGTGAACGTCGCCGGCGTGAAGGTCGGCGAGGTCGGCCAGGTGAACCTCGAGAACGGCCGGGCTGTCGTCAGCATGCAGATCAAGGACAAGTACAAGCCGATCTACAAGGACGCCTCGATCCTGCTGCGGCCCAAGACCGGCCTCAAGGACATGATCCTGTCGCTCGACCCTGGGACCCCGGGGGCCGGGGAGCTGAAGGAGGGCGGCCGGGTGTCCGTCGCCAACACGCTCGCCGACGTGAACGCGGACGAGGTCCTCTCGTCGCTGGATGCCGACACCCGGGCGTACCTGCAGATCCTGATCAACGCGGGCGGCACCGCATTGCGCGACGACTCCTCGGACGGCCGGCAGGGAGCCCCGGCCGATCTGCGCGAGGCCCTCAAGCGCTTCGAGCCGACCGCGCGCGACGCGGCCCGGTTCACCCGCCTGCTCGCGAAGCGGCGCACCAACATCAAGCGCGCCATCCACTCCTTCCAGACGCTGTCCACCGAGCTCGGGTCGAAGGACGATCAGCTGGCGAGGCTGGTCGAGTCCGCGAACGCGAACTTCGAGGCGTTCGCGCAGGAGGAGTCGAGCCTGCGTGAGGCGCTCAGGCTCTTCCCCGGCACGCTGTCGCAGACCTCGACGACCCTGCGCGACGTGAGCGGCCTGGCGACGGAGCTAGGCCCGGCGCTGCAGAAGCTGCGGCCGTTCGCGCGTGAGCTCGCCCCCTCGCTGCGCGCCCAGCGGCCCTTCCTGCGCGAGACCACGCCGATCATCCGCGACCAGGTGCGCCCGTTCGCGCGCGACGTGCAGCCGACCGTGCGCGACCTGAAGGCCGCCACCGCCGACCTGGCGCCCGTGGCGTCGCGACTCAATCGCAGCTTCAAGGTGCTGAACACCTTCTTCAACGAGCTGGCGTACGACCCCCCCGACGGCGACTCGTTCCTCTTCTGGAGCGCCTGGGCCGCCCACTCCGGCGCGCTGCTGACGACGACGCAGGACGCCCACGGCCCGATGATCCGCGGGATCGTGCTGCTCAACTGCACCGCCTACCTTGCGCTCCAGGGCATCGTCGCGGGCAACCCACAGCTGGGCGAGCTCACGAGGCTCGCGAACTTCCCGCCCGAGCGGCAGGTCTGTCCCCGCAACTTCGACGACCCCACCCACCTGCTCGCCCTCGACGAGGTGCCGAGCCTCATTCCCCCGGGGCCGGCGCCATGATCAAGCAGGCACCCAGCGTCGGGCGCATCCTGACGATGGTCGCGTTCAGCCTGTCCTGCTTCGGGATCGTGCTGTTCCTGTGGCTGTCGTTCGGCGGCTCCGTGCCGCTGCGCCCAGAGGGCTACCGCGTCAACGTCGCCTTCCCGGAGGCGACGCAGCTCGCGCAGGGCGCCGAGGTGCGCATCTCCGGCGTCAAGGTCGGCCGGGTGCGCACGGTTGAGCCGAACGAGCAGACCGGCCTCACAGACGCCGGGGTCGAGATCGACTCGCGCTACGCGCCGATCCCCAAGGACACGCGCGCGATCCTGCGCCAGAAGACGCTGCTCGGCGAGACCTACGTGGAGCTGTCGCCCGGCGCGCCCGGCGACGGAGTCGATGGACGGCTCGCCGACGGGGGGGACCTGCCCCCGGGCCAGGTGGCCGAGACCGTGGAGCTGGACGAGATCCTGCGCGCGTTCGACCCCGAGACGCGGCGGCAGTTCTCGGTTTGGCTCGATCAGCAGGGCCTGGCGGTGGGGGACAACGCCGAGGCGATCAACGACGCCCTCGGAAGCCTGACGCCGTTTGCCGAGCAGACCGACGAGGTTCTGAAGGTCCTCAACGCGCAGAGCGCCGAGACCCGCAGCCTGGTGCGCGACACCGGCGAGGTCTTCGCGGCGCTCACGGAGCGGCAGGGCCAGCTGCGCGAGCTGATCGTGAACTCGAACCGGGTGTGGGAGACGACCGCTCGCCGCGATGCCGAGCTGGCCGAAACGTTCCGGGTGCTGCCGACGTTCCTGCGCGAGGGGCGGACCACCACCAGCCGCCTGACTCAGTTCGCACAGGACACCAATCCGCTGATCGACCAGCTGCGCCCCGCCGCGCGCGAGCTGTCGCCCACGCTCGTCGACCTCGACAAGGTGGCCCCCGATCTGCGCGGCTTCTTCAAGGACCTCGACCCGCTCGTGCGCGTCTCGCGCCGCGGCCTGCCCGCCACCGAGCGGGTGCTCGACAACACCCGGCCGGTGCTCAGGCGTGTGGGTCCGTTCCTGCGCCAGTTCACGCCGATCGTCGATTACCTAGGCCTCTACAAGCGCGAGATCGCCGCGTTCTTCGCCAACGACTCGGCCGTGACGCAGGCCACGGACACCGCTCAGAGCCGGACGGGCCAGGTTCACTACCTGCGCTCCCAGAATCCGAGCAACCCGGAGATCCTCGCCGCCTACCCCGCGCGCCTGTCGACCAACCGCTCGAATCCCTACATCGCCCCCGGCGGCTATGACAAGCTGCGCACCGAGGGCCACCTGGAGGTGTTCGGTTCCCAGGGATGCGGCGCGACACCGCTTCCGGCGGAGCCGGCGCCGCTGGACCCGTGGCTGCCCGCGGGCGTGGTCGCGCAGATCGCCTACTACACCTACGGCGGCACCCAGAACCGCGGCGCGGCCCCGCCCTGCGACCCGCAGACCCCGCTGGGGCAGCTGCTCGGCCAGGCCGGGCAGTTCCCGCACCTTGTGCCGCTGCCGTAGGGGCTCCCGCCCGCGGTTGGCCTAACCTGAGCTCCGTGAGGGGGAACGCGTTCGCCCGCATCGTGGCGGCGGTCACGCGCCGCCCGCTGCTCGTGCTGGCCGCTACGGCGCTGCTGGCGCTGGGCGGCGCCGCGCTGGCGCTGCGCCTGGAGCCGAGCGCGGCGACCGACACGCTCGTGGACAGCGACTCGGACAGCTTCAAGGCGACCGAGCGCTTCAAGCAGGACTTCGGCGACGAGGCGGTCGTCGTGCTGGTGCGCGGCCCTCTGGAGAACTCGCTGCTCACCGAGGACCTCGGTCGCATTCTGGGCCTCGAGGGCTGCCTGTCGGGCAACGTGCCCGACAACAAGCAGGGCCTCGGCAGCCTGCCGCGCGTCTGCCGCGAGATCGCCGAGCGCAAGCCGGCCAAGGTCGTGTTCGGCCCGGCCACGTTCATCAACACGGCGGTCAACGGGATCGTCGACGAAGTCGTCAAGCGCCAGGCCGCCAGCCAGCGCCAGGCTGGTAGCGCCGCAGAGGCCGCCCGCAGGCTCTCGCGGCGGCGCGGCGACGCGCCGGCCGAGCAGGAGCGCCTGGCGCGGGCGGCGGCGGAGGCGGTGACCGCCCAGTTCACGCAATACGTGCTCCAGCTCGGGTTGCGCTACGGGATCACCGACATCCCGCGCATCGACGACCCGAACTTCGTGTCGGCGATGGTCTTCGACAGCAGCGCGGGCGATCCGGGCGTCCCGAAGTCGCGCTTCGCCTACCTGTTCCCCTCGCCGAACGCGGCCATGATCACGATCAGGCTGAAGCCGAACCTGAGCGACGCCGAGCGCCGGCGCGCCATCGAGCTGTTCAAGGCCGCGACGGAGCAGCGCGAGTTCCGCCCGCAGCGCGGGGCGAAGTACATCGTCACCGGCGTGCCGGTGGTGAGCGAGGGGCTCGCCGACGCGGTGCAGAGTTCGATCTTCGTCCTGCTGGGCGCGGCGCTGCTCGTGATGGCGGCCACGCTGGCGCTTGTCTTCCGCACCGGGCTGCGGCTGCTGCCACTGGCCCTGGCGCTCGCCGCCGCGGCGCTCACCTTCGGCGCTCTGTCGGTGGCCGGGGGCAGCCTGACGATGGCCTCGATCGCGGTGCTGCCCGTGCTGATCGGTCTCGCCGTCGACTACGCGATCCAGTTCCAGACGCGCGTGCGGGAGGCGGAGGAGGAGGACGGCCCCGGG
>JACCSF010000412.1 GCA_013813135.1 Thermoleophilaceae bacterium
GATCGCCCTGATCTGGTCGGGAGCAGAAGGCGCTGCGCCGCGTGCAAAGGCCAGAGGTACGAGAGAGGTACCTCACGTCGACCAATGACGGGTGCGCTCGTCTCGGCCCCACGACCGAAACAGTCGCGTATGCAGCGCTTTCCTTGCCCGTAGTATCCCTGGCGTGGACGCGGTTTCCGGCACCTGGTTCCCACTCTGGGAGATACCACTGTAGGGATTCTCCGCTCCCCGAGCGGCTTCTCGTCGATAGGAACGGGCTCGGGCCGGCGATCTTCGCCGCCCCGTTCTGGATGAGCGGACGGGTCCATCCGCAGGGCGTGCATTCATGACCGAATGGATGAGCACCCCGTCCGCTTCTCGGTGGACTACCCCGACCGCCAGCTAAACCGACTGACGACCGCGTTCCGGGTCTTCGCGGTGATCCCGATCGCGATCGTGCTGGGGGCCATCACCGGCTACTCGAGCCAGTACGACAGCGGCGACACCGCTGGGACGGTGGCGATCGGAGGCACAGGGCTGCTGGTGATCCCGCCGCTGCTGCTGCTCCTGTTCCGCCAGAAGTACCCGCGCTGGTGGTTCGACTGGAACCTCGAGCTGCTGCGGTTCATGAACCGGGTGGCCGTCTTCTTCGCGCTGCTCGACGACCGCTATCCATCGACCGACGAGCACCAGGGCGTACACCTCGAATTCCCCTACCCCGATGCTCAGCGAGACCTCAACCGCTGGCTGCCGCTGGTCAAGTGGCTGCTGGCGATCCCGCACTACATCGTGCTGTTCTTCCTCTACATCGGCGCGTTCTTCGTGGTGATCGCCGCCTGGTTCGCGATCCTGTTCACGGGCCGCTACCCGCGCGGCCTATTCGACTACCTCGTCGGCGTCGGACGCTGGCACAACCGGGTCGTCGCGTACGCGTTCGTCCTGGTGACCGACCGTTACCCGCCGTTCCAGATGGCGCCGTAGAGCGGGCGACGCTACGCCGGCTTGATGTTGTTGTTGACTCGGAAGAAGTTGTCCGGGTCGTAGGCGGCCTTCACCTCTTCCAGCCGGCGCAGGTTGCGGCCGAAGGCGCTGTCCACGCCCGCGGTCGGCGCCTCGTCGGCCAGGCCGGTGAAGTTGAGGTAGACGCCGCCCGTGCCGAACTTGCTCACGTCGCCCCACGTAGCGCGGACCCACGCGATGTTGTCGGCGTCGTCGGCCGAGTCGCTCCACATGCCGTCGATCGAGACCATGTACGGAGCCGAGCGCTCGGCGAACGCCGTGGCCTCCGGGTCGACGTCGTTGATCGCGCCGCCCATGTGGAACGTGTTCACGAGGATCATGGGGGCGGGCCGCTCCTGCGCCCCGGCCGCGATCGTGTCGATCGCACCGTCGCTCAGCTCGTCGAGGTACTGCGACTTCCAGTACGAGCGCAGCTGGTTGCGCGGGAACAGCGGGTCGAACCCGGTCTGCACCCCCGCGTACGGAGTCGGCCCGGACATGTCGAACAGGACGGTGCCTAGCTCGCGCAGCGGCTGCATCTCCGCGAGGCCTTCCTCGGCGTCGCCCACATACACGCCGCCGACGATGGCGACCGGGCGGTCGTGGACCGCCTCCGGCATCTCGGGGTTGGCGGGAAACGTGATCGTCACGACCACCGAGGTAACCTCGTTCGGCGCCTGCTCCACGTAGGACCGCCAGCCGCGCAGGACGTCGGCCACCTCCTCGAGCGGGTACATGACCGCGGCGAAGCCGACGATCGGGCCAAGCGGCTGAAGGTCGAAGGTGAACGACGTGACGATGCCGAAGTTGCCTCCGCCGCCGCGGATCGCCCAGTAGAGGTCCGGATTGGAGTCGGCCGACGCCGTGAGCACGCGCCCGTCGGCCGTCACGACCTGGGCCTCGACGACGTGGTCGCACGAGAGCCCGTACTTGCGGCGCACCCAGCCATAGCCGCCGCCCAGCGTCAGGCCGGCGACGCCGGTATCCGACACGACCCCGCCGGGAACCACGAGGCCGAAGGCCTGGGTCTCGCGGTCGACGTCGCCCCAGAGGGCGCCGCCCTGCACGTGAGCGAGGCGCCGCTCGGCGTCCACCTGGACGCCGGACATCGACGCGAGGTCGATCAGCATCCCGCCGTCGATCGACGAGAGCCCCGCGACCGAATGGCCGCCCCCGCGCACGGCAACGGGCAGGCCCTGGTCGCGCGCGAAGTTCACGGCATCCGCCACGTCGGCGGTGCCCGAGCAGCTCGCGACGAGCGCAGGCTCCCCGTCGTGCATCGCGTTGAACTCGGCACGGACCGAGGCGTAGCCGGGGTCTGCGGGAGTGAGGACAGGCCCCCTCAGGGAGTCGGAGAGGGTCGCTACCTGCGTGGCCATGAAGTCCCTTTCGTCCGCTTCGGACTGTCAGGCGAACCTAGCCCGTCGCGACCACGCGGGTCAAGTCTGGAGCGTGTGCGTTTCCGGCCTGTAACAACTCGCGGCTGCAAGGCCGCGAGTTGTCAGCTCACGGTGTCGAGGTGGCGGCAGCGCTCGTCGATCGCAGCGCGGATCTTGGTCGCCACCTCGGGCAGCTCGCGCGCCGTCTGCCGGAACGCCTGCCCGGTCATGACGATGACCTTCACCGGCGAGGTGGCGACCACGGTCGCGTTGCGGCGCGTGTCGCCCACCAGGCCCATCTCTCCAAAAAAGTCCCCCGGGCCGAGCTCGCCGAGAAGCTGATCACCGCGCCTGACCTGCGCGGTCCCCTCCTCGATTGCGAAGAACTCGTAAGGCCACTCGCCCTCCCGCACTATCTCGCGGCCCTGCGCGAGCTCCACCTCGTCGGCGCGCGGGCCAAGAGCCCGCAGCTCCTTCCGGTTGAGGCCGGCGAACAGCGGGATGTTTTTGAGCTGATCTGCGTCCATCACCCTCACCTCCTGAGCAGTGAGGGCGATCCTAACTCAGTCGGGTATCAGCCCGTCACCCGTGAACTCGCCCTGCGCCTCGCGAAAGGTGATGTCGCGCGGCGGCAGGATCACGTCCGACTCGACCAGCTCGTCGTCGTCCAGGACGTTGCCGTCGCTGGCGACGAGCTCCAGCATGGTTGACCAGAGCTCCTTGAAGCCGGTCTCGTCGCCCTGCTCCACGGCCGCGACTGCGCGGTTGTCCAGCTCGTTGAGCCGATCCGCGTCCTCGTCGGGCAGCCTGAACTGGCCCTCGCCGGAGACCCGCACGATCACGCCTTCTCCTCCCCCTGCTCGAGCGCGGGCGCGTCGCCGCCACCCGAGCCGAGCTCGGCCTTCATCCTCGACAGCTCGTCATCGACCTGCGCGCCGCTGGTCAGCTCGCTGAGCTGGCGGTCGATGTCGTCCTGGCCCGAGCCGAGCTGGCTCAGGTCGTCGAACGTGCCCGCCTTCTCGAGCTCCTCCACCGCGGAGGCGCGGGCGCGCATCGTCTCGGTCTTGTCCTCGGCGCGCTGGATCGCAAGGCCAAGGTCGGCCATCTCCTCGCCGACACCGTTGGCGGCTTCGGAGATCCGCACCTGGGCCTCGGCGGCCGAGTACTGCGCCTTGATGACCTCCTTCTTGGTGCGGAACTGCTCGATCTTCTGGCGCAGCTTCTGCTCGTTGGCGGTGAGCTGCTCCTGCTGGCTCTCGAGCTCCTTGATCTGGCCGTCGAGGTCCTGCAGCTCGGTCTGCGCGAGCGTCTTGCGCTCGAGCGCGAGACGGGCCAGCTCCTCGTTGCCCTGAGAGAGGGCCTGCCGCGCCTGCGTGTCGAGCTTGACGACCTGCTGCTCGAGCTTCGAGGACTGCATCTGAAGGCGCTTCTTCGACGTGACGACGTCGGCGATGCCCTTCTTGACGTTCTGGAGCAGCTCGACCTGCTTCTGGTAGCCGTAGTCCAGCGTCTCGCCTGGGTCCTCGGCCCGGTCGAGCATCTTTGAAATCTTCGACTTGATGACGGTGGACATCCGCCCGCCGAGACCTGGCATCCCGCCTCCTTCAGCTTGCGTGTCGTGAGGGTTGGAAACCTAGACTACCCAGCGCCGTGCAGCCGAGACCACCATCCCAGTCCCGTTCGGAGCTCAGCCGCTGGATGGGCGTGGGCGACGCCAACAACTCGGGCAACGTCCACGGCGGCGTGATCATGTACCTCTGCGACGAGGTGGCCGGCATCGCGGCCGTGCGGCACTCCGGCGGCCGGGTCGTGACCGTCGCCATGGATCGCATGACGTTCCTGCATCCCGTATACGTCGGGCACCTGCTGACCGTCAAGGCCGCGGTCAACGCCGCCTGGCGGTCGTCGATGGAGGTGGGCGTGCGCGTGGAGGCGGAGAACATCCGCTCCGGCGAGGTGACGCACACGTCCGCGGCCTACCTCACGATGGTCGCGCTCGACGAGGAGGGCCGGCCGACGCCCGTCCCCCCCGTAGCGCCCGAGACCCCCGATGAGGAGCGTCGCGCCCGCGAGGCGCAGCTGCGCCGCGACAACCGGCTCGCCGAGCGCGAGCGCATCGAGAAGGGGCGCGCCGACTAGACGACCGGCCCCTGGAGCTCCTCGCCGGTCCCGAGCTGGCGCCACTCCTTGAACTTGCCGTCCACGATCGTGTAGCGCACCTGTACGCGGCCGCGGCAGGGCCCGCCCGGACCGGGCGTGAGGCGGAAGGTGGCCAGCACCTTCGCGCCCTCGTCCTCGAGCCCGATCAGATCCGCGGAGCACGGCAGCCCCGCGTTGAAGATGCGGGCCGCCGCGGCGTTCGGGAGCCGGAACGCCCTGCCCTGGTCGATGATCGCGCCGGGAGCGAAGAAGGTCGCCGCCTGGCCGAAGTCGCCGTGCTTCACCGCCATCAGCCAGTCGCGGATCATCAGGCCCTCCGGCGAGCGCAGGCCTTGCTGCGGCGGCGGCGGCTGCGGCGGAGGCGCGGGCCGGGGCGCACCGGAGTCGTCGCAGCCGGTCACGAGCGCGAGGACGACGGCCAGGGCGAGCCAGCGCATCGCTAGCCGACCGCGGCGCGTTCCAGGCGGCGCCGCAGCTCGTCGCCGCGCCCGGAGGCCACCGCGCGGGCGGCGCGCCTCTCGCTCAGCTCCAGGCCGCGCGCGGTCGCGAGCTCCAGCAGCTCTTGGCGCTCCTCGGATTCACGCGCGGTCTTCAGGAACAGCCACCCGAGTAGCACTACGGTGACGATGCTGCTTTCGATCATCATGATCGTGCCCGCCGCGCCCTGGTCCTGGAGCGGACTCAGGTTCCAGCTCGCCTGGCCGGGCCGGTAGTCGGGATAAAAGACGCTCCCCGACCAGAGGAAGATGTTGCCGAGCAGCGCGCCGGTCAGCCGGACGCCCACGATGTAGAGCAGCTTCGCGCCGTTGCCGAACCACTCGGGCTGGGGCAGCGGCCCGAGCAGCGCCAGCCACATCGTGAAGCCGAACAGCACGAAGCTGCCGTGCTGCAGCGTGTGTACGGGCTCTGAGCCGAGTGCGGCCTGGTAGAGGCCCGGGAGGTGCCAGACGTAGAGATCGGCGGCCCACAGCACGAACGCAACGACGGGGTGCGCCAGCACACGCAGCCGCCGCGCGACGCGAGTGGCGAGCAGCGGCTGGAGCAGCGGCCCGGTCAGGCCGAGCACAATCAGCAGCGCGGCGAGGTCGGCCATCATCACGTGCTGCGCCATGTGGGCCAGGATCAGCTCGCCGCCGATGTGGGCCAGCGGCGACACGAGCGCAGCCAGGATCAGAGCGATGCCGGCGGCGAAGCACGCCATCCGCCAGGCCGGTACGGGGCGGCCCTGCCGGGCGAGCGTGCGCGCCCGCACCCAGTAGGCGGTCAGCGCCGCCAGCGGCGACAGTATCTGCAGCGGCTCGAAGACGCCGCCCCCGACGTGCGCGAGCGGGGCGATCACCGGATCGAGCATACGCCGCCGGCGCTAGAGGCCGACGACCTCGAAGCTGCGGGCCTCCGGCTCGCAGAAGCGCGCCGTGCGGTTGGCCTCGGCGCGGATCGCGGCGTGCGCCGAGCGACGGATGTCCACGTGCGGGGCGATCTCGACCTGCACCGCGTCGCGCTTGCGTCGCAGCCACCAGCTGGCGGCGACGCGGCCGTCGACGGTCACCGTCTGGTCGCCGCTCAGCGTCAGCTTCAAGGGCTCGAGCTCGGGCGGGATGACCCGCTCGCGGTGCGCATACGCGAGCAGCGCCTGTTCCCACCTGGCAAGCAGGCGCACCGGCAGCCGCGTCTTCGCCGGCGGCAGCGGCGCGCCGGGCAGGTCAAGCAGCTCGGCGCCACGCTCGTCACGGTACGAGACCGTCCGAACGCGCTCGGCCGCCTCGGCGAAGTCGCGCTGCGCGACGCCCGCCCATGCGGCCGCGTCCCGCAGGCTGGCGGGTCCGAACGCGGCCAGGTAGCGGGACAGCACGAGCGCCGCGGCCTCCACCGGATCGGGCAGCGGGCGCGGGTCCAGCACGAAGGTGGGCCGGCGGCGGTCGCGCCAGAAGCCCGCCGGCGGCGGCTGCACCAGCGGCAGCAGTGTGCGCGCGAAGAACACGGGCGTCCACTCGTCGGCGGTCACGCCCTCGTAGCCGATCACGCGCTCACGGATCTCGGCGTTCGTGCGCGGCTCGCCCAGCCATGCCCCGAGCTCGGCCGCCACCTCAGCCTCGTCGAGATGCGCGTGGTCCTTGCGCCACTTGCGCATGCGGGTCTGGCGCGTCAACTGCGCGTACGCGGGGTACTCCGCCCCGGCGACGAGGTGCAGCGTCACGCGCATGATCGTCGTCTTGAGGACGTCGCTCGAGTCGAGCGCCGCCTCTAGCTCGGCGGGAGCGAAGCCGTCGAGCCGGGCGGCCAGCGCGATGTACGGCGCGGGCGAGTCCTGGCCCTGCAGCGGCGTGAGCAGGCGAATCGCCTCGGCCGGCCCGAGACGCCGCCGCTCGAGCAGCATCTGCCGCGACGCCAGCGCTGCGGTCAGCTCCCGGCGGGTGAGCGTGCGCTCGCTCAGGCGGTCGGCAGCGACGCCGCGGCGGAGCGGACCGCGTCCCCGGGCGAGTTCCCCGGCGCCTGCTCCACCAGGTCCTCGACCTCGAGGTGCTGCCGGTAGTCGCTGCGCTGCATGCGCGCGATGACCAGCCGCTGCACCTGGGCCGTGCCCTCGAAGAGCTGGTAGATCTTCGCGTCCCTGAAGAACTTCTCCAGGGGGCAGTCGGTCGTCTGCGCGTAGGGGCCCACCAGGTCCATCAGCGTGGTGGTCGCCCACATCGCAACGTCGCCGGCCTTGAGCTTCGACATCGAGCCCTGCCCGCCCGTCATCGGAACGCCGTTGCGCCCCATCCAGGATGCGCGCCACACCAGCAATCGGGCAGCCTCGATCTCGGTGGCGACGTCGGCGAGCACCTGCTGCACGCGCTGCTGCTCGAGCAGCGGCGTGCCGTCCTCCTGCCTGTCCTCCAGATACTCGAGCGTCCACTCGTAGGCGGCCTGGGCGATGCCGAGCGCCGATGCGCCCACAAGCGGGCGCGTGAGCTCGAAGGTGGCCAGGGCGTTCGAGGAGCGGCCCGTGGACTCGCCGGAGCGGGCGCGCGCCAGCTTCTTCTCGAGCTTGTCCCGGCCACCGAGCAGGTAGTCCATCGGAACGCGGCAGTCCTCGAGGATCACCTCGGAGGTCTGCGAGGCGCGGATGCCGAGCTTCGACTCCTTCTTGCCCATCGACAGCCCGGGCGTGTCCTTGGGGACGACGAAGGACGCCTGCCCGCGGTGGCCGAGGTTGGGGTCGACGGTCGCGACCACGACGGTCACGTCGGCGATGCCGCCGTTGGTGATGAACACCTTGGTCCCGTTGAGGACCCACTCGTCGCCGTCCTGCTTGGCGGTGGTGCGCAGCGAGCGCACGTCTGAGCCCGCGCTCGGCTCGGTCACGGCATAGGCGCCCAGCTTGATCTCGTCACCCATGCCGAAGCACTCCGGCACCCAGCGGCCGATCTGCTCGGGCGTGCCGGAGCTGGCGATGCCGGCGGCCGCGAGCGACCCGCCCTGGATGGCGAGCGCGATGCCGGCGCACCCCCAATGCAGCTCCTCGGCGTAGATGCAGCTGAACATGCCGTCGGGATCGGTGCCCATCCGCTGGATGGTCTCCAGGCCGTGCAGGTTCCACTCGCGGGCGGCCTTGATCACCTCCCACGGCACGCTCTCTTCGCGGTCGTGCTTCTCAGCGGCCGGCCTGATCACCTCGCGCGCGAAGCGGCGGCAGTGGTCCTGGAACTCGAGCTGTTCGTCGTTGAGCCTGAAATCCACGGTGGGAGCCTCCGGGCGCCGCATCGCGAGCTTCGCTCAGGCCGCGGCGTTCAAGTTGACTGACGAGTCAATCATACGTTACCCACCGGGCTTCCGCTCTAGTCGCGGCCCCCCTCTCGCATAGCGTTGGGCTAACGCAGCGAAGGTGAGCCGGCTGGATCAGCGACGGACCGCCGGCGTCCAGCCGGTCGCCCGCCGTTGGCCTCCAGCCATTCCCGGATCGTCTTCGAATGG
>JACCSF010000023.1 GCA_013813135.1 Thermoleophilaceae bacterium
GTCCCGAGCGGCCGGCGACGGGCCGGCCGGGGTCCGGGCGCGGGGTGCGGCGGCGGCGCCCGCGGCGACGAGCCCGAGAACCACGGCCGCGACGGTCAGACGGACGGCTCGGTGCATGGTGCCCGACCGTAACACGGAGCGAAGTCATCTCCGCGCACTGGGGGTAAGGTGCCGAGGGCGAGGGTAATCTGGACCCGGCGTCCCGGTAGACCAAGAACGGCGCGCCAAGGCGCTCGGCCTCGATGCGCTCCTTGAGTTCTGCCGGGCTGGAGACGCGCCAGCTGACGATCGGCCGCGAGGACGAGGCGGAAATCTGCATCGAGTGGGATTCGGAGGTCTCGTGGCTGCACGCGGAACTGCGCCGGGCCGGGGGAAGCTGGCTCGTCATCGACGACGGGCTCTCTCGCAACGGCACCTTCGTGAACGGCGAGCGAGTGGTGGGCCGCCGTCGGTTGCGTGACGGCGACGAGCTGCGCGTCGGCGGGACCGTGCTCGTGTTCCGCAGTCCAGGCACCCAGCGCCGCATGAGCACAGCGCACGCGGCTGATCTAACGCTGCAGCCACAGCTCTCGCCCGCCCAACAGCGCGTGCTCGTCGCGCTCTGTCGCCCGTACGGCGATGGCGACGCGTTCGCACGGCCGGCGCCGAACAAGCAGATCGCCGACGAGCTTCACCTGTCGGTGGCCGCCGTGAAGACCCATTTGCGCAGCCTGTTTCAGCGATTCGGCGTCAATGAGCTGGCGCAGAACGAGAAGCGCACCGAGCTGATCAGGCTCGCCTTCGAGAGCGGCGCGGTCTCGAGCGCGGACGTCCGCCGGCCCACGTAGCCAGGCGCGCCGCGACGATCCCGGCCTACGGGGATTGCTCGGAGCGTTGCCTCGTCGGCTCGCGGCCGAAGTGCAGCGGTCCCGACTCGAGCCCTTGCTCGGCGCGGATCACATGCATGACCGCATTGATCAGCGCGAGGTGGGTGAAGGCCTGAGGGAAGTTCCCCAGATGGCGCCCGGTGCGGGGGTCGAGCTCCTCGGCGTACAGGCCGAGAGGACTCGCGTAGGACAGCAGCTTCTCGCAGAGGCCCCGCGCTCGCGCCACCTCTCCGATCTCCACCAGGGCGCTCACGAGCCAGAACGAGCAGATCGTGAAGGTGCCCTCCTCACCCGACAGGCCGTCGTCGGTTTCGTCTACCCGGTAGCGCAGCACCAGCCCGTCCTGGGTCAGCTCATCGGCGATCGCATTCACGGTCCGCCGGATGCGCTCGTCCTCTGGCGGCAGGAAGCGCGTCATCACCATGAGCAGGACAGAGGCGTCCAGGGCATCGGTGTCGTAGTGCTGGCAGAACACGCCGCGCTCGTCGAGCGCGTTCTCGAGGATGTCAGCCTTGATCTCCTCCGCAGCCGACTGCCAGCGCGCGGCCAGCTCGAGCTCGTCGCGCACCTCCGCCAGTCGGGCGCCCCGATCGGTCGCCACCCAGCACATCAGCTTCGACGAGGTGAAGTGCTGTGGCTCGCCACGGACCTCCCAGATCCCTTGATCCCGGTCGCCCCACCTCTCGATAGCGGTCTTGACCTGCTTCTTGAGAATCGGCCAGATCCGCTCCGGCAGGTGATCGCGCGACTTGGTGTGCAGGTAGACGGAGTCCAGGAGCGCGCCCCATACGTCGTGCTGCTTCTGGTTGTAGGCGCCGTTGCCGACGCGGACGGGACGAGCGCCCTCGTAACCCGACAGGTGGTCGAGGGTCTGCTCGATGAGCTGAGCCTCGCCGTCGATCCCGTACATGATCTGGAGGTCACCCTGCTCAGCCTCGGCCACGTCGGCAATGAAGTAGAAGAAGTCGTTGGCCTCCCAGTCGAAGCCAAGCGTGTAGAGCCCCCAGAGCATGAAGGTGGCGTCGCGGATCCAGGTGAAGCGGTAATCCCAGTTGCGCTCGCCCCCGGGGGTCTCCGGAAGCGACGTGGTGGCCGCAGCCACCAGCGCCCCTGTGGGAGCGTAGGAGAGGCCCTTGAGGGTGAGCGCGCTGCGCTGAAGCGCGGTCCGCCACGGGTGGTCCGGGAACGTGCCGTGGTCGAGCCAGTGCTGCCAGTGGTGCGCCGTCCATACGAGCCGGTCGTAGGCCTCCTCGTGGCTGTCCGGAGGAGGGTGCTCGGACCACGACAGCGCCACGTAAAGCGCGTCGCCCTCCTTGACCAGCGTTCGGCCCGTCGCGCGCGGACCTTCGAAACCAACGTTCATGTCCGTGCTCAGCGTGAGCTCCAGCCTGCTTCCCTCGCTGCGGGCCACCGCCTGCTGGTAGCCCGAGCCGGTGTACTCCCACGCCGCCGTCAGTCCGCCGTAGTCGAACACGGGCTCGCAGTCGAGCAGCACCTGCACCTCGCCGTTCACGCAGCGCACGGTGCGCAGCAGCACGTGGTCGGCGCCGTAGTCGGTGGGCGCCCGGCGCTGAGTCTGAGAGCGCTCGCCGCGATGACGCCACGGACCCATGAGGAGGACGTCGCGCACGATGACCCAGCCTCCGCTGGTGCCCCAGCTCGTCTCGAGCACCATCGTGCCGGGCAGGTAGCGACGCGCCGCCGGAACCTGGACGTCGGCCGGAGCCAGTCGGAACGTGCCCGCGTCGCGGTCCAACGCCGCGCCGAACACGCTCGGCGAGTCGAAGCGCGGCAGGCAGAGCCACTCGACGTTCGAGTTGGGCGCGATGAGCGCGCAGGTCTCGCAATCGGACAGGAAGGCGTACTCGGCTATGGGAGGGAACGGACTGGCGCCCAAACCCCCCTCTGGAACCCAGGTGCTCATGGGCGACTCGACCGGACTGGCTCCACTGCGGCAGAAATGTTAACCGCCAACCGTGTCCGGGCGCCGGGGCGAGGGGTGCGGGCCGCCGACGGCCGCCGACCAGGTGAACCGAGTGACATCCTCTCGCGGGGCGAGCGCGCCGCGACCTGCGCCGCGACGCACGAACAGGACTGGCGCGGGGGCGGCCTTGGCGACCTCGGATCGTGCTGGACCGAGGCCTTCGCGCTGCCAGCGATCCGACAGCCCGATCACCAGCAGCCCGGCCTGGCCGGCCGCTTCGACGATCCTGTCGCGACCCGGCTCGGCGACGATGGGCTCGGAGGACACGCCGGCGTACTGCTGGACGAGCAGTCCGGCATCGGCCAGCATCCGGCTTACGCGCGCGCGGTCGTCGGTCTGGCCGGCCGCGCCCAAGAGTCTCAGTGGCGCGCCCGTGGCGGCACACGTCCATGCGGCGAGCTCGAGCGCGGCCCAGTCATGCTCCGCGCCGCCGAAGGGCACGACCACCGGGGCCCCCGGTCCCGGAAGCACCGGTTGCCCTTCTCGGGCCACGAGCACCGCCACGTCGCAGGGCGCGTCGCGTAACACGGTGCCGACGGCGCCCCTTGGCACGCCTTCCCCGAGCAGTGGTCGCCGTCCGTTGACCAGTATCAGGGCCACCCCTTCGGCCCTCGCCAGCCGCGCCAGGTCGGCCCCGGGATCGGTGGAGATGAACGCGACGCTCCGAGCCGCGGTGCCCTCCTCGACGAGCTCGCGACGGACCGCGTCCACCTCGATCGAGGCCTCCGCCAGGAGACGATCCTCGGTCTGGAGGCCGCCCCGGAACCCGGCGCTCCGGGGCGGCCGGACGAGCCTCACCAAGATGAGCTCGCGCGAAGGCTCAGAGCGCGCCAGCGGCCCGGCCAGGGAGAGCAGCTGCCCGAGCGCCGCTTCGCCCTCTGGCGCGACCAGCACCGACTGCTCGAGCTGGGGCAGCGCCGGGAACTCCGTCATCGACGCCGCCCGCGCCTCCTCCAGCTCCTCCTCGACCGGGGCGCCCAGCTCGTTGCTCGGATCCAAGGCCCTGAGCAGCGGGCTGGTTATCACCGTGGCGGTCAGGGCCACGATCACGAGGATCGCAAACAGGGCGTCTGAGATCACCCCCTTCTCGAGCGCGAGGTTCAGAACGATCAGTTCCGTCAGCCCACGCGTGTTCATCAGCACGCCGATCACCGCCGACGAGCGGCGGTCGAATCCGGTAATCCCGGCTGCCAGGGACGCCCCGAGAAACTTGCCGAGCAGGGCTGTGAGCAGCAACGCCAGCGTGATCAGCCACAGCTCCGGACGGTCGAGCAGGCCGATGTCGGTGCGCAGGCCGGTGACGACGAAGAAGAGCGGCAGCAGAAGGATCACGACGAAGTCCTCGATGCGGCGCGTGACGTCCTCCGTGAGACCCGCATGCCGCGGCATGATCAGGCCCATCACGAATGCACCGAAGATGAGAGCGATCCCGATCTCCTCCGTCAGATACGCGGAGAGCAGTACGCCGGCGAAGATCAGCGCGGTCCAGCCGCTGGGTATCCGACCTGCCTCGTCGTAGGCCGTGGAAGCGCGCGCGAGCAGAGGTCGCACGCCAAGCGCCATCAGAGCGCAGAAGAGCACGCCCAGGACGATCGTGACCGCCACGTCGGCGGGCGAACCGGACACCGCGATCGCCGTTCCCAGGGCGATCAACAGCCAGGCGGTCACATCGTCAAACGCCGCTGCGGCGAGCACGACGGCGCCGATCGGCCGCTTGAGCATGCGGCGCTCGACGAGGATGCGCGCGAGCACCGGGAAGGCCGTGATCGACAGCGCGATGCCGACGAACAGCGCGAAGGGCAGGAAGGCGGTGTCGGGCGCAAGCAGCGTGTACACGGGCAGCGCGACCGCGATACCGACCGCCATCGGCAGAGCCACGCTGGAGTTCGAGATGAACGCGATCTGTCCCGCCCGCCGCCCGATCTGTCGCGGGTCGAGCTCGAGCCCGATCAGGAACATGTAGAAGATCAGGCCGAGCTGGGCAGCCACCTCGAGGTAGGGAATGATGTCTTCGGGAAACAGCGCCACCTCCGCCGCCGGGGAGATCGCGCCCAGCAGCGACGGCCCAAGCGCCAGACCCGCCACGACCTCGCCGATCACTCGTGGCTGCCCGAGCGCGGCAGCCCCCATGCCGAACAGCCGAGCGAGCACCATCACCACCGCGACCGCGATGAAGAACGCGGCGAACACACTGCCGGCCTCTCGCCGTTTCGACCCCGAGAGGCGCTCCGTCCCCCGCGGCAGCGGGCCGGTCTCGGGCAGCACCGTGCCCGCTTCCGCCAACACGAGGCTGAGGCTGCGGTCGATGGCCGTCCCGGAGAGCTGCCGCCGGCCGTTGCCCAGGCAGCGCACCTCGCCGGAGAGCTCGCCGTCGCGGTAGCGGACCTCGCCGAGCCTGCGGCCCTCGGACAGCAGCTCCACACGCGGCCCGTCGCCCTCGACCTCGACCGCTCCGCCAAGACACCCCGAGCGCGGCGAGAGCGTGTATTCGCCCGCCACGGAATCCGGTAGCCGGCTTTGCCGCGTCGTGAGCTCGGAAGGGTCGGAGGTGAGCTCGGCGAGCACGGACCGCCGGCCGTCGAGCTTGCCCCGGACGCGCTCGCCCTCGACGGTTGCGTCGAGCTTCGCGGCGGGACCGCGGACGCACTCGACGTCGCCGGTCAGGTGTCCGTCGTCGAGCTCGAGCTTCCCGCCGAGCGTCCCCGCGGCGTTCCCAAGCCCGACGAAGCGGCCCGACTGGGCCACCTGGAAGGTGCTCCCGAGGCAAGCCTGCCCATCAACCACCGCATAGCCGCCCGCAACGGGTTGCTGCGGCTCGCGTCGCTCGCCGGCGGCGAACACGACGACGGCGACGGCCGTCAACAGGCCGACCAGGAAGATGTATGCGCCGACCAGCCGCACCCGGCCCGACGAGCTGTTCCTCACCCTGGAGGAGGCCCGAGGTGGGTGGATGCGGCCATGTTGAGCCCGATGTTCATCTCAGTGTGCCTCTCTTCGGGCTCGATGGCTACCCTCAGGCGGAAGGGATAGTTGAACATGCCTGCCGGTCCCCCGCAAGACAGGACGATGGAGCTCACCCGGGGCGCGGTGATCGGCCCCTACACGGTCGAGGCGCTGTTGGGGGTGGGCGGGATGGGGCGTGTCTACCAGGCGGTCGACCCGCACGGCGAGCGCGTGGCCCTGAAGGTTGTCAAGCGGGAGCTCGCCCAGGACAGGATCTTCCGGCGCCGCTTCGATCGCGAGGCGGATATCGCGGTGCGGGTCAAGCACCCGCACGTGGTCCCGGTGCTCGACAAGGGTGAGCACGACGGCATTCCCTACCTCGCCCAGAGCTTCATCCGCGGTGGCTCGCTCGCGGACAAGCTCGAGCGCGACGGCAGCTTGGACGTCGAGTACGCGGTCAGGATCTGCCTCTGGGTGGCGGCGGGGCTCGATGCCGTCCATGCCGCTGGGCTCGTCCACCGCGACGTGAAGCCCGGAAACATCCTGCTGGACGAGCAGGGCGTAGCCCACATCACCGACTTCGGGCTCGCCAAGGACAGTCAGGCAAGCATTCTCACACGCCCGGGGCAGGCGCTGGGCTCGCTCGATTACATGGCGCCCGAGCAGATCCGGGGCGAGGAGGTAAGCGCCGCCAGCGACGTCTATGCGCTCGGCTGCGTGATGATCGAGTGCCTCTGCAGCACGCCGCCGTTCGGGGACCGGAAGGGAATGCAGGTGCTTTGGGCGCACCTCAGGGACGAGCCGCCGGACCTGCGCGCGAGCCGGCCGGATCTTTCTCCCGAGCTGTCGGCCACGATCCGGATGGCGCTCGAGAAGGAACCCGCCAAACGGCCGGCCACGGCCACGGCGTATGCACGCCTGGTTCAGATCTCGGCGGGGTTGGCGCGGGGGCCGCAAGGGCTGTCCGGAGCCGAGTAGGAGCTATTTTCGGACGATGGTGAAGGAGATGCGCCTGCGCTTCGAGCGGTTGCCGGCGGCGTCCGTGGCGGAAACCGTGACCCGATGGCGCCCGCGCGGCAACGGCCTGATCCCGATGCGCCCGCTGAAGTCGATCGCGTTGCGCCCAGCCGGGCGCTTGCTCCGCGTTATCGAGCCCTGCTTCTTGTAGCGCGTGCAGCGTACGCGCCCCCGGAGCCGCCTGCTCGGCGGCCGGCAGCTCCGCCCCACCTTTTGTCCCGGCAACGCCCGCTCGATCGTGATGACCACCTTCGCGCGCTCGGAGAGGCGGAAGCGGAACTCACTGCCGACCGGCGTGCGCCGCCGGCGCTTCGCGGCCGCTTGGGGAGTCCGGTCGAGACCCACCCGGAAGCGCTTCGCGGTCATCGTGAAGCCGGAGATGACGGGAGCGGTCTCGTCACCTGGTGGTGGCGGGCCGGGGAGCGGCGGTGGCGCGGTGAAGTCCTCCACCGGGTGCGTGTCGTTGTCAGCGGACGTGCGCGCGTTCACGCCCATTCCGCGCGCGGCGAATACCGCCCAGATGAGGTCGCGGTCACCGAAGCCGCGGTTGACGTCCGCCTGCACGATCGCGTTCCGCATGTCGAGGAAGGTCGGGCCGGCCGGCGAGAGGCGAAGCCCGTCGGTGATCAGGGCGCGGACCCGGTTGATTCCATCGGAAGCGCCGTGGGCGCCGATCAGTGCGCGTCGTAGGTCCCAGAGCGTCTCGACCCAGATCTCGCCGTCGGCGTGGACTTCTGGGCTGCCGAGAATCCTGCCGAAATCCCCGTACGTGTAGCCGCCGCTGCCGGCCGTCGGGGTGCCCGGGCAGGCGCCCGTCGACTCGCCGACGGGACAGTCGAAGCCCTGTGTTCGGGCGGCGGCGTTCTCGTAAACGGCCGCTCGAATCTCGGCGGGTGCGGAGGTGTCGGGCTGGAAGCCGAAAGCCTCGAGGAAGTCCAGCGCGTACCAGTCGCTGATGCCCTCGCCCATCGCGGCGGACTGGGGACCGTTGAGCGCCCCGTAGCCGGCCGGGTCTGTGACCAGGCGCAGCGAGAGCCCGTGCGTGTACTCGTGGTAGACGATGGACGCGTCGTCGGCGCCGTTCACGTCGTACACACCCGCGGCGCCGCAGCCAGAGGTCCAGAGAAACGTCTCCATCAGTCCTGGGGTGCCGTCGGGGAGGACGATCATGCTCGCGTTGTTCACGCTCGAGCAGTCCGGGAGGCTGCCCATGCCGGTGCCGGCGCCATCGTCGATCTGCGCGTACAGGGGGTCGGATCCCTCGAAGCTGCCCGACGAAGCACCAAAGCCGATCCCGGGCGCGTCGCGCAGGTGGTCGTGGAAGAGGTTGACGAAATAGAAGAGCTGGGTCCCCGCCTGCCTTCGGTTGGTCATCCAGCTGCCGCCCGACGTGGCGGCCCAGCTGCACCCGACCGCCGGGCAGATCAGGCCCGCCTGTGGCGCCTGCACGTAGTTCCAGGCACCACCGGTCGGGGGGATCTCATCCGTTGCGGTCGGGAGGGTGCCTTCGAAGTGGGTGTCGTTGGGATCCGAGTGCACCCACGCGTTCGGCCCGATGAGCCTGCCGGGATCGCTCAGCCAGGCGGCCGAAAAGTCCTTCGGCGTCTGGACTCCTCCCTGCGGCGCTCCGGGATGGTTGTCGAACGCCAGCGCGGCGGCGTTGCGCGTGAGGTCGTTGCGGTAGAGCAGCTCCCCGGTGCCGGCGTCAACCACCGCGTCGAGGACGCCCTCGGTCCCGGCCCAGAGCAGCACCCGCCAGCCCAAGCGCACCCGGCTGGGATCCCCGAAGAGCACGAGACTCGCCCGATGGCCGCGATCGAACCGGGTTGCCCGCTGCGGCCCCCGGCTGGGGCCCGCGGGCCCGAGTGGCACTCGAGCAAAGGCACTCCGGGCGACCGTGTGCAGCGCCTCGCGGGCGCCGATTCGGGGGACGGTCGACGCAACCGCGAGGTCCGGCCGGGGAGCACCGCCGATGTTGATGAGCTGCCCGTCGGCCGCCACGTTGGCACGCAGGCCCTCGTCGAAGGCCGGTATTCCCCTGTACGTCTGCTGCCACTGGAGGTGCGTGGCGCCGCTCTCGGATGTGTAGCCGTGGCTGAGCTCGAACGCCGCCAGGTCGTCCTCGTCGAGCCCGAAGGCATCGGCCCGTTGGCCCAGATAGTCGAGCGCGACCCGGCGCGGGCTCGCCGCACGCGGCCCCGTCAGGAAGCCGTCGCGCTTGGCCAGCAGGCGAAGTCCGCCCGTCAGCGGATCGCTGCGCACGACCGCTGCCCCCGGCTTCAGGCGCAACCCGCGCCGGGCCGCGGAGGCGCTTGGCGGGGCCGCCCGGCGGTGGCGCACCCGCACGTC
>JACCSF010000033.1 GCA_013813135.1 Thermoleophilaceae bacterium
CGCCGCGCCCGCGCCGCCCCAGCCCGCTCCCCCGCTCGAGGGCCAGCCCGAGGGGGTGCCCTCCGCCCCGGTCGCCGAGCCGACCCCCGGCGGCCAGGCGTCCCAGCAGCCGACGCCCTGGAGCCCGGTGACCGTGCCGAGCGTGTTCGATACGAGGGCCGTGGCGTCGGAGTACGCCGGCCGGGTGCGCCGCTACCGGCTGCGTTTCACCGGTCCGAGCACGCCGCGCGGGTTCCGCTGGCTGATCGAGTTCCAGAGCGTGCGCCGGAGCGCGACGGTCTTCCTCAACGGGCACAGGCTCGGCCGCAACGTCGACCCCTACACGCCCTTCACGTTCGAGGCGCGCGGGCTGCGGACCGGGCGCGAGAATCAGCTCGTCGTCGTCGTCGACAGCCGCAAGGACCCGCGCCTACCCGAGGGCTGGTGGAACTGGGGCGGGATCGTACGGCCGGTGCGGCTGATCCCCGCCGGGCGCGCTCATCTGCACGACCTCGGCACGATGTCCCAGGTGAGCTGCCGCGGCCCGGCGACCGGCTGCCGGGCGAAGCTGCTCGTGGACGGAGTGCTGCAGCGCAGCGAAGCGACCGAGCTGGCGCCGACGCTCGAGGTGCAGCTGCGCTCACCCTCCGGTCGCGTGACGAGGCGCGCCTTCCGGCTGCCCAAGCAGCGCTCCGAGCGCCGGCGCGTGCGGGTGTCCGTGGCCGTACCGGCCCCCGAGCTGTGGAAGCCGGAGGACCCCAAGCTGTACTCCGCTCGCCTCGTCCTGCGCGACCGCGAAGCGGTTCAGCAGGTCGAGCGCCGCAGCGTGGGCCTGCGCTCGGTCACGGTCAAGCGCGGCGTGCTCTACCTCAACAACCGGCGCATAAAGCTGGCCGGGACCTCGATCCACGAGGACATGCCGGGTAGCGGCGCTGCGCTCAGCGAGGCGGACATGGACCGCATCGTGGCCGACCTCCAAGAGGTCGGCGCCAACGTGACCCGCTCGCACTACCTCCTCAACGACCGGCTGCTGGACCGGCTCGACCGAGCCGGGATCATGGTCTGGAGCCAGGCGCCGATCTGGCAGCGCGACCGCAAGGCCAACGTGCTGCGCGAGCCGCTTCAGCGCCGGCGGGCATGGGAGACCGTGCGCCGCACCGTGATCGCGGCGCGCAGCCACCCATCGGTGATCACCCACTCGGTGGCGAACGAGCTGTGGTCGCGCCCGGATGACCGGCCCAACGTCACGCGCCGCTACCTGGTGCGGGCCCAGGAGATCGCGCGCGACCTCGACCCGACGCTGCCGATCTCGGTCGACATCAACGGGCGCCCCTACCACCCGGAGCAGTTCACGTACCACAAGTTCGACATGCTCGGGATCAACCAGTACTTCGGCTGGTACAGCTGGGTGGAGAACTTCGACGACCTGCCGCTCTACCTGCAGGAGATGCGCGACCTCTACCCGGAGCTGGCGCTCGTGATGACGGAGTTCGGCGCGGAGGCCCGCCCCGAGCGCGCCGACGCTCCCGTCGACGTCAAGGGCAGCTACGCCTTTCAGGCGTTCCACCTGCAGCGCACGCTCGACGTGGCCGACGCCGCCCCGATCTCGGGCGCCATCTACTGGACGCTGCGCGAGTTCGAGATCTTCCCGGGGTGGACCGGCGGCGCGGGGCAGCGATCGCCGCAGTTCCAGCCGAACACACGCCACCAGAAGGGCCTGCTCACCTACGAGGGCGAGAAGAAGCCGGCCTGGTACCTCGCGCGCGACCGCTTCAAAGCCTCTCCGCTGTACCCCTGAATCGGAGAGACTGGGCTCGATGAGAGCCGGCCTGCTGCGCAAGCCAGACGTGCGGCTGGTAGTGGGCGCGGTCGGGATCTCCGCGGCGGGCGACTTCATCCTGTGGGTCCCGCTCACGCTCCACCTGCAGGAGATGACCGACTCCGGGATCGCGGTGGCGGCCCTGTTCGTGGCGCTGTGGGCCCCGGTCGTGGTGCTCGCGCCGGTCGCCGGCCTGCTGGTCGACCGGCTCGAGACCCGGCGCGTGCTCCTGGTTGCCTCGCTCGCTCAGGCGGCGATCGCGGGCGCGCTGGCGCTGGCGCTCGATTCGGAGGTCGCGATCCTGGTGCTGGCAGTGCTGCTGGGGATCGGGTTCGCGATCGCCCAGCCGGCCGAGTTCGCGCTCGTGCCGCTGATCGGCGGCGACGAGCAGCTGAGCGAGATCAACGGCCTGGTCGAAACAGCCCGCTACGTCGGCATGACCGCCGGCCCCGCGCTCGGCGGCGTGCTGGCGGGTTTCGGCGGCACCGAGGTGGCGATGCTGGTCAACGCCGGCACGTTCGCGGCGGTGGCCCTGGCCGCGCTCCTGCTCAGGACGCGCCGGCGTCCACAGCGGCGGCTCGCCGATGCGGAGCCGGAGCGTGCCCGCGACGGGATCGTGTACCTCTTTCGGGACCGCACGCTTGCGCTGGCGATGGCCGTCGTGTTCGTCTCGCTGCTGTTCATGACGGCGTCGGTTACCGCCGAGGTCTTCTTCCTGAAGGAGGACCTGAAGGTCTCCGACGCGGTCTACGGCCTGGTGTTCGCTGCGTGGACGATCGGGATGGTGGCCGGCGCGCTCGCGGTGGCGCGCCGGGTGCCGGTGTCCGCCTACGCGCTCGGCGTCCTGCTGGCCACCGGGGTCCAGGGCGCGGGGCTCGGCCTGCCGACCGCCTGGCTCGTCGTCTGGTTCGGCGCGGCGATGTGGTTCATCGGCGGTCTCGGTCACGGCACCAAGAATGTGCTCGCGCGGACGCTGATCCAGCAGCGCGTGCCACACCGTCTCCATGGACGCGCCTTCGCCGCCTACAACGGCCTGCGCAACGGCGCCGAGCTGTTCGCGCTCGCCGGCGGCGGGGTGCTGGTCGCAGCCATCGGCGGACGGACGACGCTCGCGCTCGCCGGTGCGGTCCCGGTTGCCGCGGCGCTGGTTGGTTTGGGGGTCCAATGGCGCGCGAGCGCGCCGGCCGCCGACATTGCACAGCGCGGTCACTAACTTGGGTGTAGTGGCCGGTTCCTCCAGACAAGCCCTGATACGCGACCCGTGGCTGCGGCTGCGCGTTCGCGCCTGGCCGATCCTGCAGACCGCCGCCGCGGCGGTCGCGTCCTGGTACCTGGCCAGGCTGCTCCTGTCCGAACAGCAGCCCGTCTTCGCGTCGATCGCCGCCGTCATCGCGCTGGGCGCGACGTACGGTCAGCGCTCCGAGCGCGCGATCGAGCTGATCGGCGGAGTAGTCGTCGGCATCGGGGTCGCGGATCTGCTGGTGCGCGCGATCGGCAGCGGACCGGCGCAGATCGGGCTGATGGTGCTGCTCGCGATGTCGGCCGCGGTCATCCTCGGCGGCGGGCCGCTGCTGGTGACCGAGGCGGCGGTGTCGGCGATCCTGCTCGTGGTGCTCGAGCCGACCAGCGCCGGGCTCGCGGGAAGCCGCGTGGTCGAGGCCCTGGTCGGCGGCGGCGTGGCTCTCGCGGTGAGCGCGCTGGCTTTCCCGCCCGATCCGGCGATCGTCGTGGCGCGCTCGGCGCAGGGCATCTTCGGCGGGCTGGGGCGCACGCTCGAGGAGCTCGCCGCGGCGCTGACGGATCGCGACACCGCAAGGGCCCAGGCCGCCCTGCAGGCCGCCCGCGAGATGGACGGTGACGTCCGCGGGCTCGACGAAGCGATCGCGCTCGGGCGTGAGACCGCTCGCTTCACGCTCGGAAGGCGCTCCTCGCGCGCCGAGCTCTATCGCTACGAGCGGGGCGCCCGCCAGATCGACTTCGCGGTCCGCAATACGCGCGTGCTCGCCCGGCACGTGGTGCGGTTTCTGCGCAACGGCCGAGCGGCGCCGCCGGAGCTCGCCGCGGCGATGCACGACCTGAGCCTGGCGGTCTGGGCGCTGGCCGCGGAGCTGGACGACACGGCCCGTGGCGGCAGGGAGGTTCGCCGGCACGCCTCCCGAGCCGCCGGTCGTGCGATCGAGAGCTTCGAGAGCGACCGCGATCTCGGGCTGGCTGAGATCGTCGCGGGGATTCGGTCGACAGCCATCGATCTCGTGCGCGCCGCCGAGGCCGGCGCCTCCTCCGGGGAGCCCCATGTGGAGACTCCCACCGAGGAGCTGCTGATCGAGCTCCCGGCGTCCCAGGTCACGGCGCAGAGCCCGGCTTAGACCCCGCCGCGCGCGGCCAGGTTCGCGGCCGGAATCTCAAGACCGCGCCGGCCGGACCCGATCTTCGTCCTGTGGGCCGCCTGTTCACCATTGCCGTGGCGCTGCTCGTCGCGCTCGGCCTGCTCGTCGCCGCCATGGCCTGGTCGACGGCTGCCCGCGGGCAGGAACCGGGAAAGACCGAGGACGTCCTGCGCGTGGAGCACGGGATCGGCGAGCTCGCCGCCGCCAAGCGCGCCGTGGCGGACAAGGTGGCTGCGAACAAGCGGGCCGCGGCAAGAGCGCTCGCCAAGTGCGAGAAGGACGGGCTCGCCAAGCGCGCCCGCCAGTTCCCGCCGACCGTGGAGGCCGACTACATGGCCGGCCACATCTACAACCGCATGGCGCGGTTCGTGGAGGACACCAAGCGCACCGCCGCGCGGAAGCACTGGGGCTCGCGCTACGACGCGGCCCTGCTAGCCGCCCGCGACCGGCTGATCGAGCTGGGCGGGAACGAGGGGTACGCCACGCTCTTCTCGTTCGGGCACTCGCTAAGGGGCTGAGGCCCGAGCGCCGGGAAGGCGCGAATGCGGATTGCGGACGGGCCGGATGGTCGCAGAGCCGCCCGTCCGGCTACCAGTCGAGTCGCCGACCGTCGCGGAAGAACCCGCCCGTCGGCCCGTCGTCGGGAAGCCGCACCGCCCACATCACGCTGGCCGCCCCGTCCTCCACCGGCCGGCCGCCGGAACCACCCATGTCGGTGGCCACCCAGCCCGGACAGACCGCGTTGACGAGAATGCGGTCCCCGCTCAGCTCGGCGGCCAGGATGCGCGTGAGCGCGTTGAGCGACGTCTTCGAAACCCTGTAGGCGGGTGCGCCGCCGCCCATGTCGGCGAGCGCGCCTGCCCCGCTCGAGACGTTCACCACGCGCGCGCTGTCCGGCCGGCGCAGCAGCGGCAGGCAGGCCTGGGTGGTCCGCCAGGCGCCGAGCAGGTTCGTCTCCAGCGCCTCGCGCACCACGTCGAGGTCGGCGTCCACACCGCCCTGCCATGTGTCGTAGTGGATCGCGGCGTTGTTGACGAGCACGTCGAGCCGCCCGTAATCGCGCTCGAGCGCGGCGCGGAAGGCGCTCACGCTGGCCGGGTCGGCGACGTCGAGCCGCCTCGGATCGACGTCGAGGCCGCCGGCGCGGAGCTGCTCCGCCGCCGCGGCGCCCTTGTCCGGATCGCGCGCCGCGAGGATCGCGGCGAAGCCTTCGCCGGCGAGCTGGCGGACCAACTCGAGCCCGATGCCGCGATTGGCCCCGGTCACCACAGCGATGCGTCGCTCGCCCTGGGTCACCCCTTGGACACTACTTATCGTTCGTAAGCTCGACCTCCCGAAGTGTCTTTGCCGGCCGGAAGGGGTAGCGGCGGTCCACGCAAAAATCGACCGGGAGGAAACGATGGCTAATTGACGGTGCTCGAGGAGAAGCTGGCGGAGGTGATCGGCCTGGCCATGGCGGCCCAGGGCGCCACCGAGAAGGTCGAGGGCCTGACCGACGACGAGGAGCTCACGCAGCAGCTCGGGCACATGCGCGAAGAGGCGCGCGAGACCGAGGAGCGCGGGACGGGCTACGCGGAGGACCTCGACGGCAAGAAGACCGCGGTGCTCGAGAAGGCGCGCGAGACGAAGGCCGAGGCCACCGAAATGATGTCGACGTACCTCGGTAGCGACTCCGACGACCTCGACGGCTTCGAGTTCCTGACGATGGCCGAGGCGGGCGAGGTCGGCCACTGGTCGATCCTCGGCAAGCTCAACGAGCAGGCGGGCGATCAGCGCCTGCAGGAGCTGGTCGACTGGGCTCTGCCGATCCAGCAGCGCCACTTCGAGGACGTCAAGGCCGGCTCGCTGAAGCTGGCCGCCGAGGAGGACCCCGGCAGCCCGGCCTGAGCCTCCCGGCAGCCGCCGGACCGCGAGCGGCTAGCCTCTCCGCGAATGGCGCCGCGTCGACCTTCCGGCAAGGCCTTGCTTGCCGGAGCCGCGGCGCTGGTCGCCCTCGCAGGCGGCGGGGTCGCCGCCTGGATCGCGGCGTCCGATGACGACGACCCGGCGCGGCGCACGACATCGGTCGCAACGGCGCCCACCCAACGCGAGACTGAGGCGATGCCCGGCGCGCCGCCGGAGACGGTCCCCACCGAGGACGCCGACCAGGATCCGGCGCAGCCGGGCGAGCCGGCCCAGCCGGCCCCTGAGGCGACCGAGACCGAGGCGCCGACCGACGGAACTCAGAAGACGCGCTTCCCGAGCGACCGGCGGGAGCGTCGCGCCCGGCGCATTCCGAAGCGGTTTGCGATCCCTCCAGCCCGCGAGTTCTCGGGCAGCGGCAACGCCAGCCTCGGCACCGTCGAGATCCGCGCGGCGGCGGTCGTGAAGTGGTCGAGTCAGGGCAATCTGACGCTCCGGTTCGGCCGCGAGGACTTCCCGATCGTCGCGCCATCGGCAACCGGTCAGCTGATCGTCCCGCCCTACGACTTCGAGCTGGTCCGCGTGATCGCCAAGGGTCGCTGGAAGATCAGCATCACGCCACAGAACTGACGCGGTTCGGGTAGACCGCGTTGCGCGTCCGCTTCGCGCGGTAGAGCCGGTCGTCGGCCCGCAGCACGAGCTCGGTCGGCGAGAGATCGACCGGCTCCCGGCATGCCACGCCGATCGACACGGTCACTTCCGCGGTCGCCACCTCCCCCGGGCGCAGCTCGCCGAGCCGCGCGCGCAGATCCTCGGCCAGCGCCGACGCCGCGGCGAAGTCGGTGTCGGGGCACAGGACGGTGAACTCTTCGCCTCCCAGGCGCGCGGCCAGGTCACCCGCGCGCACGCGTTCGCGCAGCACGTCCGCCGCCGCCTTCAGCACCCAGTCGCCCGTGGCGTGGCCGAAGCGGTCGTTGATCTCCTTGAGCCGGTCCAGGTCGCACAGCAGCACGGCCAGGCGGCCGTCCTGGCGCCGGGCGCGCTCGAACTCCCGGGACAGCGTCTCGTCCCAGCAGCGCCGGTTGGCGAGCCCGGTCAGCGAGTCCTCGCGGCTCAGCCGCTCGAGCTGCTCGAGCAGCTGCCGGTTGCGCTCCTGCTCGAGCTCCAGCTCCAGCCGGCTGCGGAACTCCTGCCACGCGGTCATCTGCCTGTGCAGCTGGCCGACGAACGCGACCAACGAGGCGGTGCCGAGGTAGAACGCGATCGTCGCGATCGCCGAGGCGTCCAGCGCCTGCGGCGCCGTGCCGATCGCCACGGCCAGCGCGACCCAGGTCAGCCCGATCAGCGCGGCGGTGTACTGCCAGGGCCAGATCAGCAGGAACGAGCTGGCATAGATCGCGAGTGACAGGCCGAGCGCGTAGGGCGCGTGGGCCTCGTCCACGCGCGAGGTCATGAACGCGATGGCCGCCTGGATGAGCCCCAGGAACAGCAGCATCACCAGCTCTGGGTGACGCCGTCCCGCCTGCGTGAACAGGCTCAGCCAGAGGGCCACGAGAGGCAGCTCGAGCGAGAGCCTCAGCGCGGTGAACTCGGCGCCATGGGAGGGGTCGACGAGATGGTCGAAGCCGGCCCACACGGGGAACGCCACGATCGCGATCAGGCCGCCGGCGACGGCGGTCGCGCGCGTCGCGCGCTTCACCTCCGCCCCGAACGCGGACCGCAGGCGGAAGGTGTCGAGAGTGTCCCCGGCCATGTCAAGACCGAGGTCGGCGCAGCGTTGCCTCGGCCATCCACCTATCGGCGCAGAAATCAGGGAGCTTGAGGCGCGGAAGCGGCTCCGCCGTCAAGGAACCGACTCGCGGTCGATGCTTGCCCCGTGTCCGAGCCGTTCGATCGGCCGGACGACTCCACCCGACCGCTACCCACGTGGGGGCTTGGGGTCGTCCTCGCCGTGGTGGCCGGTGCGCTGGCGGCCCTCTGGAGCCCGTCGGGGGTGGACTACCTCGGTCCGCCTAGAGCTTGCTGCCGCTGCCAAACGGCCGTGGACGGGCACGGCGGTGTAGGGCCGGTTCACCCGCCGGCCCCACTCCTGCCCCGTCTTACGCCTTGTCGTGCTCCGGGAAGTCCGACTCGTCACCCTCTGAGATCTCACTGCGCTGCGACTCCTCTGGGTCGCCCGACTCGAGCTTCTCGAGGTCGCCCTCCACGTCCTCCTCGCGGCCTTCCTTGTAAGCGTGCAGGGGCGTGTCCGGCAGGGTCTCCTCGTCCGCGCGCTTTTCCTCGTCGTCGACGTGCATCTCGCCTCTCCTTCGTTGTTGCGATCGAGCTGTACCACGGCGAATGCCCGGGTAAGTGGGGCCGGAAACCCCACACGGTCGGCGGCGCCGAGCGCTGGTGGCGCAACCTGGCCGACGCCCGGCCGAGCAGCGTCGCCTATGCGGTGCGGACGCCGGCGGCCGTGCGCAATCCGAGCTTCTCGATCGCCTGCGTGCGCAGCTTGTGTTTCTGGATCTTGCCTGTGACGGTCATCGGGAACTCGCTGCAGCTCGCGACGTAGCGGGGGATCTTGTAGCGGGCGATCTTGCGGCAGTACTCGCGCAGTTCGTCCTCGTCCACCGTCGCGCCCTCGCGGGCGATCACCCAGGCCATGAGCTCCTCGCCGTAGCGCTCATCCGGCACCCCGACGACCTGGACGTCAGCGACCGCAGGATGGCTGTAGAGGAACTCCTCGACCTCGCGCGGGTAGACATTCTCACCACCGCGGATGATCATGTCCTTGATCCGCCCGACGATGCGGACGTACCCCTCCTCGTCCACCGTCGCGAGGTCCCCCGTGTGCATCCAGCCGGCCGAGTCGACGGCTTCCGCGGTGCGCTCCGGCTCCCCCCAGTACCCCGACATGACCAAGTAGCCGCGGGTGCGGAACTCGCCGGCCTCGCCGCGGCCGACGGTCCGCTCGCTCACCGGGTCGACGATCTTGATCTCGGTGTGCGGCATGGCCTGGCCGACCGTCCCGCAGCGGTGCTCGAGAGTGTCGTCGGGACGGACCATGGTCGAGGCCGGCGAAGTCTCGGTCATGCCAAACGCGATCGTCATCTCCTCGATACCCATCTCGGAGTCCACTCGCCGCATGACCTCGATCGGGCACGGCGAGCCCGCCATGATCCCTGTGCGCAGGCTCGAGAGGTCGAACTCCGAGAAGCGCGGGTGGTCGAGTTCGGCGATGAACATCGTGAGCACGCCGTAGATGCTCGTGCACCGCTCCGCCGCCATGGCTTCGAGTGTCGCCAGAGGGTCGAACGCGGCCTCGGGGTAGACGATGCAGGCCCCTCGCAGGCTGCACGCGAGGTTGCCCATCACCATCCCGAAGCAGTGGTAGAGCGGCACCGGGACACAGACTCGGTCGGCCTCCGTGTAGCCGAGGATGCCGCTTACAAGTAGCGCGTTGTTGAGGATGTTGTGGTGGGTGTTCGCCCCGATCGTTTCCCCCAAGAGCGGAACGGCGCCGGTGCCATGGGCATAGGAAGCAACGTGGCCGGTGCCCGTCGTCATCAACGCCGATCCTATTCCGGGACACGCGCGTCATGCTCGGCGCGAGCGCTTGAGGGGAACCCGCGGTCGGTCACGCGCCGGGCGGTCAGCGCGCGTGAGTTCGCCCGGAATCCGCACGCAACGCCTCGAGCGCCTGTAGCCGAGCCCGAGGCCCCGCCCTTACAGTGCCTCCTCGGGCTCCGTCCCGTCCGCCGCCTTCGCGCTCTCGGCCCGGGCATGCTTCTTTGCGGCGTAGAGCGCCACGTCCGCGCGCAGCATCAGCATTTCAATGCTTGGGCCGTCGGCCGGCCATGAGGCCGTCCCGAACGACACACCGAACCCCTTGTCGAGGCCCGCCACCGCCTGCGCAACCCGCTCGCCGATGGCGATCGCGTTCGTGGGCCCGGCACCGGGAAGGATCAGGCCGAACTCGTCCCCGCCGAGGCGCCCCGCCACGTCGTCGGGGCGGCGCAGCCTGACGATGGCATCTGCGCAGCTGCGCAGCAGCCGGTCGCCCTCCGCGTGGCCCCGGAGGTCGTTGACGTCCTTGAACCCGTCGAGGTCGAAGAGCATCAGGCTCACCACGCTTCCCTCCCGGGCCGCCCCTTGCAGCGTTCGCCGCAGTGACGCGTGGAACTCGCGGTGGTTCAGCAGGCCGGTGAGCGGGTCGTGGGTGGCGAGCTCGAGCAGATGGTGGGACTCTCGCGCGGCCTCGGCGGTGCCCAGGAAGGCGGCTATGAGTCCTCCCGAGGCAATGGCCAGCGCCAGCTCAGGAGCGCCGAGGTGGTCGCCGTAGAGGTGAAGGCCCACGAGCGCGAGTCCACACACGACCGGGACCGCCAGCACCCAGCCGCCCCTGAGGCCCACCTCTCGCGTCGGCTCCGGGCGCGTCCATGCGGCATGCGCAATCAACACGCTGACCAGGAGCCAGCCGGTGTCGAGTAGCCCATTGCCTCGCCACGTCCCTACGGCAGCCTGGTAGGCGTAGACGGAGTCCACCACGATCTGCGTGAGCAGCGCCGCCCCAATCAGGGCCATCCCCCGGCTTGGACGCCACCCGCTCGCCGCGAGCAGCACGGCCACGACCGCGAGCAGCACGGCGTCGGACACCGGGTACGCAAGCGCAGTGGCCACCACCGCGGTGGCGCCGCCGGTCGCGTCCACGATCGGGGTGACCAGGAACGCGGCTCCGAAGGCGGCGAACGTAAGGCAGGCCACCAGCCCGTCGAGCCACAGGCTCGCCGGAAGCCGGTGGAGCCGGCGGCGTATCAGGAGCATCAGACCGGCGAAGGCGGCCGGATAGAAGGCCAGCCAGAAGAAGTCGGCAACCGAGGGGGCGGGGATCGGGTCCAGACCCGACACCACGACGGGCCACGCCGCGTTGCCCCCAGCCCACGCCCCAGTGGCCACCGTGAAGGCCAGCCACGCGCCGCGCTCAACCGGCACGAGCAGGACGCGGGCAAGGCAGAGCGCCGGAACGCCGATCCCGACGAGGTTGTATAGCCAGTCGCGGAATACGATGCTCGCCGTGCCCTCATGGGGCAGCAGCAACCCATAGGCCAGGTACGCCGCCACGCCCACCCACAGCACCGCGAACGCCGGGCTGAGCCAGGCCGGCCGGGAGAAGGCATCCTCCCGCGCCCGGTGGCGAGGGCCACCCGTTCGCCTCTCCTCTGGAGCGGCGGCGGCAGCAGGAGTGCCGCGAGCATCGCGCGAGGAACTGCTCTCGCCCCTCTCGGCGGCGTCGGGGACGTACTCTCTGGCCATCGGTGTTCTCATCGGCGTCCGAGCCCCAAGGCTCAACAGCCCACCGGGCTGAGCGACGAAAGGTCCGCACCACGCACTGTCTCCGGGCCGCAACCTTGCGGAACCCCGTGCGTGCCACCCCCCTGCCTCTGTTCGCGCGTCGGTCCCCATATGGGTCAACGCCGCCCGGCTGGGAGCAAGCGAGGCGCCGCCGGGATCAGCCAAGGTCGTCGGGTTCACCGTCCTTGCCATCGGCGGCGCAATCGGGTGTGGCGATGAGCCTGAGGACGAGGCGGCCACCTCGACCGAGCAGACGGCCACGCAGGAGCCGAATCACGAGGTTGCCCCACCCTCCAACACGAGCGAGGGGGACGGGGTGCGTGCGGAGCGCGAGCTCGTCGCAGGGGCTGAGCGTGAACTCAAAGCGACCGGTGGCTGGGAGCGATGGTCGGTCGAGAAGATCGAGGCCGCCGGTCCTGACGACCTAGTCGTCTACACGGGCCTCTACCCCGACGCCGAGGCATACCCGGCCGCCACGGGCATCTGCACAACGCTGCGCAACCCCGCCTCTACCCGGATCAAGGTGGACTTGGTGCAGGTGCTCGGAAGCAATGGCGACGAGGTCGAGCCGCCCGCCTGCGAGTGCGAGTACGGGGGTGACCCGAGCGACCCGATCTCGGTCGCCAAGGCGTCCGCCTCGCAGGCTTACGTGCCGGCTTCTACGGCGCCGCCCCTGGACGCGCTCGTTGCCGTGGCGAGCCGCCCGGCGTGACTGCCTACGGATTGACGAACGTCTGGAATCCGCCGTACCGCATCTGGCCCATGTCGGCGATTTGCTCGCCCTCGACGATCTCGGTGACCTGGGAATCCTTCATCACCTTGTCCATTACCTCGTCACGGTGCGCGCGCGACTCGAATTCGGCCACGGCCACGGTCAGCAGCTCCCCGTCCGGGACCTTCAGGTTGTCGTCGAGATCGTCGCCGCGAAACTCGCGATAGCTGAGCGCCCCATGCTCCTTGGCGACCGTGCCGAACGTCGTCGCCTGCTGCCGGTAGGCCTCGAGATTATTCTCAGGGACCGGGAGAATGTAGATGTCCACGTATCCCTCGACTGAGCCGCCGGTTCTTGCGCTCTTGTCGGTCGGCATGATCTCTCCTCGCGTCGGCTGTGTGGGAATGCTCGCTGTCGAGCCGTCGACGTTCAGACCACGTGTCTGCCTCGAACTCATCGGTCGCCGCGGGGCAGAGACAGCTCTCCTCGGAATCCGTTTCCTCGAAGTGAGAGGGCGCGAGCTCGTCACCGCGGCTCACTGCGTCGGCACTCGTCTGATACTGTTAACTTTGTGGTTAACGATCCGTTCAAGGCGCTTTCGCATCCGATCCGCCGCGGCATTGTCGAGCGCCTCGCCGCAGGTCCGGCGACAGTCGGTGACGCCACCGGCGGCTTCGGGGTGTCGAAGCCCGCGATCTCCAAGCACCTGAAGGTGCTGGAGGAGACGGGCGTCGTGACGCGCGCGGTCGAGGGTCGGACGCACCGGCTCTCGCTCGAACCCGACGCGCTCAGCGAGGCGGCCGACTGGATGGATCGCCAGCGCGCCCTCTGGGGGCGCCTGTTCGACGTCGTCGACGAGTACCTGAAGGAGGAAGCGCCGCAATGAATACCCCGCCAATCGTGTCGCCGCAGGAATGGGAGGCCGCTCGCGAGGAACTGCTGGTGAAGGAGAAGGAGCTGACCCGCGCCCGCGATGCGCTGGCCGCCGAGCGCCGCCGGATGCCGATGATGGCCGTGGAGAAGGAGTACGGCTTCCAGGGCCCCGGCGGTCCGGCGACCCTGCTCGACCTGTTCGACGGGCGCCGGCAGCTGATCGTCTACCGCTTCTTCTTCGAGCCCGGCGTGGCCGGCTGGCCCGAGCGTGGCTGCGGCGGCTGCTCCTTCCTCGCCGACCAGGTCGCTCACCTTGCCCATCTGAACGCCCGCGACACCACTCTCGCGTTCGTCTCGCGCGCGCCGCAGCCGAACATCGAGCGCTGGACGGCGCGGATGGGCTGGGAAATCCCGTGGTACACCATCACGGACGACTTCGACGCCGACTTCGGCGTGGACGAGTGGCACGGCACCAATGCGTTCTTTCGCGACGACGGCGACCGGATCTTCCGCACCTACTTCGTCAACAACCGCGGCGACGAGGCGATGGGGAGCACCTGGAGCTACCTCGACCTCACGGCGCTCGGGCGCCAGGAGCAGTGGGAGGACTCACCGGAGGGTTACCCGCAGACCCCGCCATACCAGTGGTGGAACCTGCACGACCAGTACGGCGACGCCGCGTGATCGCTCACGTGGGGGGCGTGCCGCTGGAGGAGATCCTGCCGGCGGCGACCGGCGCCGGCGCCGGACTGCTCGTGGCGCGCGCCTGGATAATGCTGCGCCTGCGACGCCGACGGGAGCCCGACACATGACCGAGAACACGACGCTGCGCATGGAGCGCACCTTCGAGGCGCCCGCCCAGGCGGTGTTCGACGCGTGGACCAGCGAGGAGGTGATCAGGCGCTGGTGGCACGCCGAGCACGACTGGGAGACGACCGAGGCCGAGGTCGACCTGCGCGTGGGCGGCGCCGTGCGGGTGGTGATGCGCAACCCCCACGAGGACATCGAGTACGGCGGCGGCGGCCGCTACACGGAGATCGAGCCTCCGACCCGCCTGGCGTTCAGCTGGATTTGGGACGGCGACACCACGCGCCAGCTGATCGAGCTCGACTTCGAGGAGACCGACGGCGTCACCACGGTCCGCTTCACCCACAGCGGCCTATGGGACGAGGAGGCCGTGCGCTCGCATGAGGACGGATGGGGCAAGGCCTTCGACAACGTCGAACGCACCTTGGAGCCGGCCCCCCCAGGTAGATAGCCCGCAAGCTTCTGCTTCGCGCGACGACCCCCTAGCGAAGGCCTGCGCTCGTGGGCAGCATCGGGGTGGCTCGGGCGTGGACGGTCTCGATGATCTCGCTGGCGAAAGTGCAGCCTCTTGAAGCTCCCGCCGCTCGGTCCGCGACGCCCGTTCGATGCCACTCCCCAGCCAAGCGCGCCAATGACTTCGGGACCGGATACTCCGCGTTGGGGTACCTCAAGCGCTTCCCGATCGACCAGCTCAAGATCGACCGCTCCTTTGTCGAGGGGCTGGAGGGCGACCGGCGGGATGCGGCCCTGGTCCAGGCCATTCTCGCGCTCGCCCGCGGCCTTGAGCTCGATGTCGAGGCCGAGGGCATCGAGACACCTGGCCAGCGTCAGCTCTTGAGCCTCCTGGGGTGCCCGCTGGGCCAGGGGTATCTGTTCGCGCCACCGCGCCCGCCCCAGGAGATTCGCTCGCACCGGACAACGGCGCGAGCGCGGCGAGTAGCTGACGCGCCCACGGGAAGGGTGAGCTTCCGGACCCGGGTGCGGATCTTCTTCGCGTGCATCGCGCTCGTCTCGATCGTGGCAATCGGGGTCGTGTCCGCCGCGCTCAGCCAACAGAGCCACCACACGCGCGCGGATGCTCGCCTCGATTCAGCGGTGACGGCCGCGCGCGCGCTCTACGCGCAGGTGCGTCGAGAGGCAGCCGACGACGCTCGCCTGGTGGCGGCCGATCACGAATCTAGACGTGCCTTGGCGCACCGCGACGGGGAGGCGGCGCTCGCCAGATTCCAGCGTTTGGTCATGACGTCCCGGTGGGCCGCGAAGGTGTGCACGCCGCCACGCCCGGGTCGGGGTCGGCGACGGCGTCGAGCACGCGGCGGAAGCCGCCGCGCTCGAGCACGTCGGGCCTGGCCAGCACCACACCTCAGGGAACGAACAGCTCGCGCGCCTCGGCCGAGTAGGCCCCCTTGTCCCCCAGGGTGTCGGTCAGGGCCCCGAAGAAGCGCTCGCGGTTGTTCGGCCCCAGCGAGGCGCCCAGGTCGTAGGCCGAGTAGAGCATGAACAGCCGCAGCCGCGGCGCGATTGCCGGGTCGGCGCGCATGTCGGAGACCGTGGAGCCGAGGGCAGAGGCCGCTTGGGCGAAGGTCTGGTTAACCGGCCAGCCGTAGTTGTCCGTCAGGCCCAGGCCGTTGTTCGAGCTGAGGCCGTACTCGGTGATGTCGATCGGGATCGACCCCGGCGCCCCGTTGGAGGCCGTCTGGGCGAGCAGCCGGTCGAGCTTCGGCTCCCAGACTCCCCGCGGGCCGTACGGGTGGACGGTCCATCCGTCGACTAGCTGCGCGAGGTTCGGCACGGCGTCGAACATGCTGTCCACCCACGCGGCGGAGCCCGTACCGCCGTCATCGGCCTGCGCGAGCAAACCCACCTGACGACCGGTCGCGGCGATGGCGGCCTGCGCCTGCGCGAACCGGGTGGCATAGAGCTTGGCGCGGTCCTTGTAGGACTGGTCGGTCCAGGTGTCGCTGTACTGATGGGAGTACGCGGACTCGTTCCCAAACTCGATCTGGCGTACCGCCAGGTGCCCGTCCGGCCGTCCGTTCCAGAACGAGCCGTCGGGGCCGAACTCAGCCGCCCAGCCGGCGAGGTTGCGGGCCTCCGCCTCCGTTGGCATGCGGCCCTCGAAGCCGGCGAGCAGGAGCGCCTGGCCGCCCTGGCCGGCGACCGCCGCGACGCTGCCGCGCAGCGCCGAAGCCGGCGTCCCGACATCGAACTCGAGCCGCACGATGTCGGCACCCAGTCGCCCGGCGGCGAGCGCGGACCGCGCATGGTCCGCGGTCCCCACCAGCCCAGGTCTGAACCCCGTTACCTGGGGGAGGACGAGCTGCCACGGCGCGGGCGGCTGCGCCGTCTTGAAGCTCCTCACACCGGAGTAGACCCTTCGTCCCCCGCGTCGCCTCGGATCGACGGCCAGCCTGTACTGGTACACCATGCCGACGCGCAGGCCGGTGACGCGCTTGGAGATGACGATCCGCTTGCGCCGCTTGTCGCACGCGAAGCGCCGCTTGCGGCTTATCCTCTTCCAGGCCGACGTACCGGCCTGACGCATCTGCCACCACAGCCTGCCGTGCGGCCGAACGTGCTTGCGGGCGCCGCAGTGCACCTTGGCCTTCAGCGTGGCGGCGTCCGCGGTGACGTCGGTGGCCCGCTTGATTTCGAAGCTGCACCCGCTGGCGAGGCTGGCCAAGAGGACGACCAGGGCGGCGGCATGACGTTTGGTCATTGCAGTTGCTATCGGGAGCCCGGCGCCCGGAGTCGAAGACCTGGGCGAGGTCTTGCGGTCGCGGAACGACCGAGTGCTGGCACATCAACACCGTCCGGCTGCCCCTCACCCAGGACTGCTGGCTCGGCGAGAACGGCTGCCGGCGTTCGGGAAGGCCTCCGGGGGCCGCGCGGCCGTGCGCCGGTGGGTCTCGGTGGTGCAAAAGGTGGACCTGGCCGTGGTGCTGGACCTCCACGGTCGGCGCCGGCCGGCGTAGTCGCCGACGGTCAGCCCGCGATGCCCGACGACCGCTCGAACGACTTCCGGCGCTCGGTCGCTCGAACCTTCCGCCCGCCCGACCCTCGGCCCCACCGTCCGCGTTTGCAGGCACAACCATGCGAGGCGACGTGCGGTTGACCTCCGAAGGAGAATCTTGCGATGCACGTTCAGCTCAAGCACGTCGACCCGAACCGCCCGCGCGGCTTGCTCAGCCGCGCCTATGCGGTTTTCCGGCACCCGCCTGGGCAGGTTCATCTCGGCCAAGGTCGTTTGGAAGTTCGATCCATATCTGTTGCGGGCAACGCGGGGCCGCGTCGGTATGGGCCTCGTCCTTCCCACCGCCCTGCTCGTAACCCGGGGCGCGAAGAGCGGCGCGGTGCGACGCAACGCGGTGATCTACTTCCACGACGGGGACCGGGTGACGATCATCGCCTCGAAGGCGGGCTACGAAAACCACCCGGCGTGGTTTCACAATCTGCGGGCGCACCCAGACGTGACGTTCGGTGGTACCCCCATGCGGGCGACGGTGGTGGAAGACGAAGCTGAGCGCGAAAGGCTGTGGACGCTCGCTGACCGTGTCTTCGCGCCCTACGCGGCATACCGGCGAGACGCGGCGAAGGCGAACCGGACGATCCCGATTGTCCAACTCACCGCGTGCGAGTCAGACGCCGTCGCGTAGCGCTTGCTCTCGCCCGCCAAAGTCGCCGCACGAACGCGACACCGCGACGTCGACGGGCGCTTCGCGGCCCACACTCGGCGCCCGGTCGCAAGAGGCTGGCTGCTGCTTCGCGCGATCTGCGAAAGCGGGGGAGCCGCACCTGAGCCGAGAGCACGCCGCTTCCACCCCGCCACGCGGGCAGCCCACCAGCCGCCGTAACGGCATTTTCGAGGATCCACTGAGGGGCAATCACCGCCGGCGCGGCGGCACGCGCCACTTGGGCGATGAGTGGCGCGTGTCGTCGTCGTGGCTTGCGAGCTGGCGCTCGAGGTCGGTGAGGGCATTGATCAGATCGAGGGCCTCGACGGCGCGGTTGCGCCGGCCGATCGTGGTCTGGGCCAGTACACCGGCGTCGACGAGACGCGGGATCGCCTCGTTGACCGCCTGTTCGCTGCAGCCGATCAGCGTCACGGCGCTCTGGACGGTGATGACCGGTGCCCGGGCAGGGCGTTGACGAAAATGTCGACGGCCGAGTGGGCAAGGACCTTGCTGAGCGCAGCGCGCGTCTCGCGCGCCCGTTGCCGTCGATGAACGGGGTGGACGGTCTCGAACTGCGCGTGCGCCAGGGCCGCCTGGGCGGCCCGCAGCTCTTCACTGAGCGCTTGCGTAGCCTCCGCGACGTCCGGGTGGACTCAGGGCCCACGTAAAGAAAAAGCCGCGCGTGGGGCGCGAGCACGAGGCGGATGTCCCGTTTGGTCGCCTGCATGCAGGAGTAGGATCGCCCAGACGGGTTCGACCGTGGCTAGTTGAGAGGAGAGCGACGTGTCTGAAGGCTCAACCCGCCTGCTGCTCGTGCACGGTGGGTGGGCCGGTCGGTGGATGTGGGAGCCGGCGCTCGGCCCGCTGCGCGAGCGCGGAGTGCGTGTCGAGGTGATCGAGCGGTTGCCGAGCGCGGGCATCGACGCCGGTGGGCTGGGGGACCTGCGTGCAGACGCCGAGCACGTGCGCGCGCGGCTGGCCGAGATCGCCGCCCCGGTGGTGCTGTGCGGGCACTCCTACGGCGGCATGGTGATCACCGAGCTCGCCGACCATCCGGCGATCGGCCACAGCGTCTATCTCGCGGCGTTCTGGCCGGGCGAGGGCCAGTCGCTCAACGACTTTCTCGGGGACGGCCCGCTGCCCGCCTGGATCGTCGACCGCGGGAACGGCAGTCTCGCCGTTACCGACGACGTCCAAGAGCTCCGCCAGGCGCTCTTCGCCGATCTCGACCCCGATCGCGCAGCGCAGGCGCACGAGCAGATGGTGCTGCAGTCGGCGGCGAGCTTCCTCGCGCCGAGCGGCGCGCCCACCCGCTCACATCCCACCACCTACGTGCTCTGCACCGAGGATCAGGCCATCCCGCTTGCCGCGCAGGAGGCCATGTCGGCGGCTGCCGACCACACCGTGCGGCTGCAGAGCGCGCACTGCCCCCAACTCTCGCATCCCGAGGCCCTGGCCGACGTGCTGGCCGGGGTGGTTGTCAGCGGCCCGGCGGGCGCACCGGCAGCCTGACCGGCGCACACCTTCGGTGCCTGTGGCGCCGGCGCCAAGCCGTCGCCGCCAGGGGGCCGGGCTTCGCGGCGAGAGCAGCCGTCCGTTGCGCGCAGCGAGACCCGCGCTCGCTCCGTCTCGATCATCGGAGAAGTCTGCGACCGCGGCGCAAGCCCCAGATCGCTGCCTTCTTGTGAAAGCGAGCGTCCACAGGACGTACCCCGAGACGCCTGCGCAGGACGACGAGCGCAAGGCCACGAATTGGTCGCTCTCGCTTCGCACGGAGGCTGTCGCATAAACAGTGAAGATGGGGTCCGGCTTGGGGTCTGACCTACGCATAAATTGACCGTGTTGGTGTCTTTCGTGGGGACCTGTCGGCTCCGGGCTGGGCGCTGCTGATCGCCCATATGGGCGGTCGGGTCGGGCGGCGCGTGACTTGATAGGAACCTGCTCGCGACAGGTGCCTCGTCACTGTTGTGTCCGCCCTTTTCGACCGGGCCGCCCTCCCGGATCGAAAGGACGGCAGGTACAGGATGAACCACCAGGAGACGCTCGTTGTCGGCGGCGTCGACGCACACGCCGAGGGCCGCCATGCCGCCGCTCTTGGATGAGCACGGCGTACTGCTCGGCTCAGAGGGCTTTGCGACGACCGTGGACGGCTACGGCGAGCTGGTTCGTTGGCTTTCGAGCTTCGGCAAGCTCGCTGTGGTCGGCGTCGAGTCGAGCGGCTCCTACGCGGCCGGGCTGGTTCGCTATCTACGCTCGCAGCGGGTGCGGGTGCTGGAGGTCAACGAGCCCCATGCGCACGCGCGCCGACGCTTGGGCAAGAGCGATCCGATCGATGCCGAGCTGGCCGCGCGAGTCGCGCTCGCCGGCAAGTCAAACGCGATCCCCAAGCAGACCGAAGGGATCGTCGAGTCGATCCGCCAGCTGCGCGTGGCGCGCCAGAGCGCGGTCAAGGCCCGCAGCGCCGCCATGGTCCAGCTACAGGACCTGATCGTCACGGCTCCCGAGGCGCTGCGCGAGCAGCTCTCCTGCCGCAAGACGATCCGCGGCAAGGCGAGCCTCTGCCGCCGGCTGCGGCCCGCGCTCAGCGAGCTCGAGCCCCCGCTCGCAGTCCGCGCGCTTCGCGCTGCGCTCGCTCGCGCGGCGCATCGATGCGCTCGACGCGGAGCTCGTCGCGCTCGACGAGCAGCTCGAGCGGCTCGTTGGCCGCGCCGCACCGCGCACCACCGCGCTGCTGGGCGTCTCGACCGGCCACGCAGGACAGCTGCTCGTCAGCGCCGGGCAGAACGTCGAGCGCCTGCGCGGCGAGGCCTCGTTCGCGGCGCTCTGCGGCGCCAGTCCGATCCCGGCGTCTTCGGGCAAAACCAGCCGCCACCGGCTCAACTACGGCGGCGACCGCGACGCTAACCGCGCCCTTCACCTGATCGCTGTCTGCCGCCTGCGCTACTGCCCCCGCACGCGCGCCTACGCCCAGCGCCGAAGCGCCGAAGGCAAATCCAAGCTCGAGATCATCCGCTGTCTGAAGCGCTACATCGCGCGCGAGACCTACCGCACCCTCACCGCCGACCTCGCTGACCTCCACCCGCAACGCCCGCGCGACACCATCTCCATCAACTGCGGCGCCGACCCCATCGGAATCACCCGACACCGGACTTGACATCTATAGGAACGTCCCCCGCCGAGCCCGCCGGATCGATTCTAAGGGTGGGCTCCGAAATCGGCCACCGCATCCGTCAGGCGAGCTGCGTCCGCCGCTCGCGACGTTGCGCCGCTCCGCCGCCCTGGCACGCACTTCCGCGAGCGCGCAGCGCCTTTCCCGAGACGGCTTTATGCGACAGCCTCCGCGACAAGCGAGAGCGCCTGCTGTCGGTCCCTCGCGATGGGAGGAGCCGAGATTAAGACCTCGGAGGACCACGACAAGAGGTCGTAGCAACCGCTCTGGGAACGCAGCTACTGCCTTGACCGACTGGCTTGCGAGCTCGACGCGGACCACGCCGCGGCAGTGCGGAGCGCGCACCGCCGTGACGCCCGCGACATCGGCGTGGCGACCACCGGAGCAGAAACAATCGACCGGTGAATCTGTCCGTCGCGGTTCGTGCGGGGGAGACTTACCTGCACGTGGAAGGCGGGCTGCCCGTTGGTACCTACCCGCGCCTTGCCGTCTACAGCTCCGATGTGACTGTCCCGAACATTGCTCTCGACTCGCCTCTTTGGGACCCCGGCGTCGCGTGGAGGTTCACGACCGCATGCGCAACAGAGGCAACGAGAAGGGACGTGCCATCGCACTCTGGCACCGTGCACGGGGGTCTGAACAGACTCCCTTCGCGGTCCTCACATGGCACACGGAGGGAACCGGACCGTTCTACCTACTCACCGTTGGCACCCGAAACAACCTCAACGCGCCGCTCCGCAGGCAGCTTGAGGCTGCTTTGCTCGCTGTGTTGCTGGTTGCCTCGAAGCACCCCGAAGCACCGGTCCCGCGCGAGTTGCAAGCCACATTGCGGTGGGCGACCGTGCATTTTCTCCGCGCTCCGCACAGGGATCGGAAGGAATACGCGAAAGCGACCATCGCACAGGCGAAACGACTGGGATTCGAAAGGCATCAGCCGCCACCGGCAGCACCCAACAGTATGAGCAAGCCCTGGCCCCTCTCTCGCATAGCGTTGGGCTTAAGTCGGCGCAACGAGGATGCCCCGAGCGGATCGGCGATGGCGCGGCGGCGGCCGGCCGGGCGGCCGCCATTGGACTCGAGCCAGGCGCGGATCGTCTTGG